>CAZUWO010000030.1:0-26893 GCA_964623995.1 uncultured Prevotella sp.
GTCTTGTCACCTTGGAAAATGCCTGACGGAATGCTACGCAACACATACCTCTGGCCCTCAAACTCGAGCGTGTGACCAGCGTTAGGGCCTCCCTGAAAACGAGCCACCACATCGTATTGTGGCGTTAACACGTCTACAACCTTGCCCTTTCCTTCATCGCCCCACTGCAATCCGAGCAGGACATCAACTTTACCGTTACTCATTTTTATCTTTTTTCTGTTTATCCTGGAAATACGCGAAAGACACGAGCCACAGACACCATAGACGTAGAGCGAATAGCCGTCTTTGCGGAACCGAGGTGTCTTTATGGCCCCTATTGCCTGCTCCACCGCACGGTCGTCAAGCTCGGTTACCTTGCCACACATGGTGCAAACCTGGTGTATATGGCTCTCTTCGTCGTAGCGGGCCTCATACCTCGTGTCGCCGATAAACCTGTGACGGATTACGAGTCTTAGCTCCAAGAACAGCTTCATGCTATTATAAATGGTGGCCCTGCTTACGTGAAAGTTCTCTTTTTCCAGCTTGGCTTCGAGCTCCCTAAGCGTGAAGTGCCCGTCAAAACCATAGACAGCATCAAGCAACGCATACCTTTCGGGGGTCTTTCTGTGGCCCATTGCCTCCATGTATGCGGTTAGAACGTCGCGTGCTTTCTGATTGGCTTTGTCCTTAGTCACTTTCTTTATGAGATTAATTAACCCTTAAAGTCAGTACAAAATTACATATTTCCCACGATATAATGACACCTTGGACCAAGAAAAATGATTAAAAACCGTATTCCTTAAGTGCGCTGTGGGCAAGCCGGGAATACACTTCACCCATGTCGGCAAACCTTACCATGCAGTTGTAAGCAGCATGACGGACGGCTGCATCACCGTCAGCCAGGGCCGAATGGGCCTGGTCTATGAGTTCATTTATGCCCCTGCTGTTTAGCTCTCTACCATTCATGAGTAGCCGTCCCAGTATGGCGTAGCCGGCAATCTGGCGCAACGGTTCGGCCGAGGCTATCCATTTGAAAGCCAGCATTGGCGCCTCGTCCATGTATTGATACAGGTTGAAGGCGGCCTGTTCGGCCAATTCCTGAGTGCGTGTCTGTTCCATCCAGAGCTCAGCCATATCAGACTGCATTTTCTCCACAGGCATAATCATCGTGGCAAGCAGCTTGCACTCCCTCACATTCTCCTTCATCAAGGCCACGGCAAGGTCGTAATCCTTACCGTATTGGGCCGCCATGCGTCGCAGTTCCATTATGGGCACACCCCAGTTCAGGCCATAGGACACGCCCCTTTCCCTCATAGACTGGGCTGCAGGACCGTTCATGACAAGCCGGAACGACTGCTTTATTTGCTTGAGTTTCTGTTGTATGGTGCTGTTATCTGTCATTTCGGTCGGAATAATCTCTGCTGTAACGCAGCATTTGGGATTCATAGCTCTCGCCGTAGCTTATGGTTACGTCGGTCCAACGGCCTTCATCGTCGGTTACAGGTGTAAGAACCGGATTTACGAAGCCCTTATATGGCGCAATGCCAAGACCGGCATAGCGCGAGCGAACCTCATCATGCAGCTTGCGGTCCACCTTTATGGCATAGCGCTCCACGAGCAATCGGGCCGCCTCAAAGTCGCCTTCGCTCTTTATTCTCTGTATTTCGGCCAACAACTGTGCAAACAACTGGCGCAGGTGGGGATAGTCATTCACGCGCACATAGGTCTTACCGTTATGTGAAGTAAGCTCAACGGCGTGGCTGCCATCGGCCTTCGACTGCTCCAAAGTCCAGTGAGCGATAAGCGAACGGTTACGCATGTGGGCCTCTTCTATCTCCTTTCCGGGGTCTATACGCACCAGTTGGGTGAGCAATCCGTTCATAAGGTACTCGTAGTATTGGGCTTTATAGGCCTCAGGACTGTCGAGAAGGCCCAGCTCTATCAGCTTAGGGTCGGCTATGTAGTACAGCCCAAACAGGTCGGCACGGGCCTCTTCTATCGTGTTTCCGTATGCTTTCAGCGCATCGGGGTCCACCCCCGGTAACAGCTGTCCGCTGCCATGGCCGAGACATTCGTGCAGGTCGGTGTGCAGATCATCGCACACGTCGCCGTACTTCTCAATGAGTTGGCGGGTCGGTTCATCTATGACAAACTCGCCGAGGAAGCCGTTTCCCTTGGCTGCCTCGTTGTAAGCGCGGGTCAGATTGCTAATAGTTACGCTCTTGGAACCGTGTTCTGCTCTTATCCAGTCGGCATTAGGTAGGTTTATTCCTATTGCCGACGAGGGGTATTCATCGCCTCCGAGCATAAGCGCACACACCACATTGGCCGACACGCCCTTAACTACTGGCTTGCGGAAGCGCGGGTCCACGGGGCTGTGGTCCTCAAACCACTGCGCATTGGAGGCAATAGCACGGGTGCGACTGGTGGCTTGCTCGTCGCGAAGCTCCACTATACCCTCCCAAGAGCCTTTCAATCCCAACGGATCGCCATAGACTTCGATGAATCCATTTATAAAGTCGAGAGGGCTTTCACGCTCCTCCAACCATGCTATAGAGTAGCTATCAAAGGTAGAAAGGTTGCCTGTGGTGTAATAATCCATCAATAGGCTTATCACGTCACGCTGTTTTGGGTTGTCAGCATATAGCCTTGCCTGCCCCAACCAATAAACAATGTGGCGCAGAGTGCGCCCATAGCGGCCGCCAAGGCACCACACCTGTTCAGTCAGTTTGCCGTCTTTGCCCACCAAAGTTGAGTTAAGTCCGTATGAAGGACTATGGTTTCCGCCTTTCTCCTTCATGCGGGCATAGAACTGTTCCACCTGTTTCTGGTTGACGCCCTGATAGTAATTCTCAGCCGAAGTGAGGATAAGGTCCTCGCCATCGGCCTTGTTCACGCGCTTGGGCAGCAGTTCCGGATCGAAGATAACGGGCATAAGTCTTTGCTCCATGGCCTCAATGGTCTCGCCGGAGTGCAGAGGCAAAGTGGCAGAATCAACCTTTTTTATTTGACTTTCAAGCCATTGACGCGAGAATTCGGGCTTGAACTTATCGCAACCGTAGTGGTGATAGATGCCGTTAGAGAACCAAACTTGCTTCAGATATACCGCCATAGCTTCTGCATCCGGGCTTTTGTGGTCGGCATTTGGTGATATATAGATGGCCTCAAGCAGCTGTCTGATGTCCAAATTATAGGCTCCAAACTGGTCGAAAGTTATGTCGCGGCCCCACAAAGTGGCCTCAGCACGACAGTAAGCCAGCTTTTTGCGCTGCAAATTAAGGCTCTCAAAGCCCGGCACATCATAGCGCAGCATCTGAATGTCGGCAAATTTCTCGCCGGCATCAAAGAACTTCGAGCCTCCCATCACTTTTCGTTGTGGTGTTTGGTCTGCTTTTTCGGAGCCTGTACAGGCAAGTGTTGCAGTTTGTATTTACGTGGAGTTATGCCATTTACCTTATAGAATGCGGCATAGAAAGACTGGCGATTGGCAAAGCCTACCATCTCACTTATCTCCTCCATCTTAAGTTTCTGGTAGCGCTTGTCCACAAGCATGGCCATAGCTTCCTCAATACGAAACTTGTTTACAAAGGAAGAATAGTTCATATGGAACTTCATGTTAACCACTGCCGATACATAACGGGTGTTGGTTCCAAGGTCAGAGGCAAGCTTCTTTGCCGAATAGTCCTTGTCCTTAAACTTCTGTTGTATCAATAATAAGTTGAGAATCTTATCCTTCAGCTCATCCATCAACTGCGGATTCATTAGCCCCCGGTAGACGGCCTTTTTGTCTTTCTTCTCTGAAATGTTATATTTTGGCATGATTCTGAAATTTATTTACACTCCTATTGAGGTTGCAAATATAGCTTTAAAATAATTAAATAGCAAATTTTTTTGCAATTTTCCGTTGAAAAGTCCTAACTTTGTAGACATAATTAACGTTTATGAGCTTCCTAAGACTGCTGAAACAGCATTTTGGCTACAGTTCTTTTCGCGACAATCAGCTTGCCATAATCGAGACCGTAGCACACCATAAGGACTGCCTTGTACTAATGCCGACGGGCGGAGGCAAGAGCATTTGCTACCAGATACCAGCTCTGGCCATGCCCGGAACTGCCGTGGTGGTATCACCGCTCATATCGCTCATGCACGACCAGGTTGAGGGACTGAGGGCCAATGGCATTGAGGCCATGGAGCTGAACAGCAACATTAGCGAGGCCGAAGAGGTGCTGGCGCGGCGCAAACTTATGGCAGGCGACGTCAGTTTGCTATATATGTCGCCCGAGAAGGTTGTGGCCGAGGCCGAGTTTCTACTACGACAGATGCGCATTTCGCTCTTTGCGGTCGACGAAGCTCACTGTATCTCGCAGTGGGGACACGATTTCAGACCGGAGTACACACAGCTTGGCCTGCTGCACCAGCAGTTTCCAGACGTTCCTGTGATGGCCCTCACGGCCACGGCAGACCGCATTACGCGTCTCGACATAGTGAGACAACTGGGCCTTAGGCTTGGGTTCGACCCCAATTCTGCCGATGCCGACAAGCTGTTGCTCAGTTCCGAGCAGGTGTTCATTAGCAATTTCGACCGGCCGAACCTGAGTCTGGAGGTCAGACGCAACTACACCACACGACAGAAGACCAATTTCATCATAGACTACATCAAGGGCCACCCCGGCAATTCGGGCATAGTGTACTGCCTGGCACGCAAGACCACCGAGACACTTGTAAAAGACTTGCAACGCTATGGCATAAAAGCCGTGGCCTATCACGCCGGTCTCTCACCCCAAGAGCGCCGCAAAGCTCAGGAAGAATTCAAGGAAGACAAGGTTGATGTGGTATGTGCCACGATAGCTTTCGGCATGGGTATTGACAAGAGCAACGTGCGTTTTGTGTTTCATTTCAACATGCCGAAGTCTATAGAGAGCTTCTATCAGGAGATAGGGCGTGCGGGACGAGACGGCGATGCAGCCGATACCATTCTCTTTTTTTCACTGCAAGACATGATAATGCTGCGCAAATTCGCCATGGACAGTGGGCAACGGCAAGTTAATCTTGAGAAACTGCGCCTCATGGAGAAATATGCCACGGCCACGGTGTGCCGCCGTCGCATCCTGCTTAACTACTTTGGGCAGCCTACTGACCATGATTGTGGCAACTGCGACGTATGCCGCAACCCTCCGAAACGATTCGACGCCACCATCGAATGCCAGAAAGCGCTGAGCGCCATGGCGCGAACAGGGCAGACTGCACGCAGCAACACGGTTATAGAG
Organism: uncultured Prevotella sp.; assembly: GCA_964623995.1. Taxonomy (GTDB): domain Bacteria; phylum Bacteroidota; class Bacteroidia; order Bacteroidales; family Bacteroidaceae; genus Prevotella. The sequence goes on from CAZUWO010000030.1 coordinate 5,247, forward strand.
ATACTCTGCGGCATAGGCTCGGCTACGGTATTGCGTAACCATTACAATGCCTTGCCCACCTTTGGCTGCGGCAAGGAGCACTCGGTTTATGAATGGAACGACCTGCTTATGCAGATGTTGCAGATGGGGTTCATAGACATTGCTTACGACCATGGCAACTCTCTGCGCATACTGGAGCAGGGATGGCAGATTCTGCGTGGGCAGATGAGACCACAATTGGCCGTGCCTCAAGAGGAGGAGAAGCCTAAAAAGAAACGCCGAATCAGCGTGCCCGAACTCCATTTGGAGCCCTTGGCACCGCCAGTAAAGGCCGAAGCTGAGGATAAAGAACTGTTTGAGCAACTGCGACAGTTGCGCCGACAGCTGGCCGAGGCTCAGGGACTGCCGCCTTATATTGTGTTCAGCGACAAGGTGTTGCACAGTCTTGCCACCGTTAAGCCTACCACAATAGAGCAGTTTGGCACCATAAACGGCATAGGAGAGTTTAAGTGTCGCAAGTACGGAAAGACTTTTGTGAGCGCTATTTCGGATTATACAAATAAATAGAATCAGCAATATGGAAAAGACAGAATTCATGAAACGCGCCATCACACTGGCCGAAGAGAGCGTTAAAAAAGGTGGAGGGCCGTTTGGAGCGGTAATAGTCAAGGACGGCGAAATAGTGGCAGAGGCAGCCAATAGGGTTACTCTCGACAACGATCCTACGGCCCATGCCGAGGTGGGAGCCATAAGACTGGCAGCCCGAAAGATGGGAACGTTCGACCTGAGCGGGCTCGACATCTACACCAGTTGTGAGCCATGCCCCATGTGTCTTGGTGCCATCTACTGGGCAAGGCTTAGCCACATCTACTACGGTGGAACAAGAGAGGATGCTGCCAGCGCCGGTTTCGACGACGATTTCATATACCGCGAGCTGGAGCTTAAGCCCGCCAACCGCCACAAGCCCATAGAAATGATGATGCGAACCGAGGCCATCAAGGCCTTCAAACTGTGGATGGAGAAGGCTGATAGGACAAGGTACTGAGCCCGATTCATTCCAACCTGCACAGATAATCTCCGTAATCTCGTTGCTATCACCTGCATATTGCAAGCCATAACTGTGTAAAGAGCCCCTACGATTTACCTCTTCCGACCAATGATGTTGTTATGATTTTGCAATTATAACTTAGTTGGAAACGGCTGTAGGCATCGATATGGCAAGCAGTTATGGCCACTTTCATGGGGCAGAAGCTACGAGAATGAGGAGCAGAAATGTATCTTCTGACGTTGTAATCTTATAGAAAAAAGTATTTCGCTAGGCAGGAAAAATATAAACTCTACGCAGCAAAAAGTATTTTGCTAAGCAGAAAATCCAAAGCGATGTCTGCAACCACCATCCCGCTATTGAGGCATTAGCCCCCGAGAAACCACGCCAATGGACACAGGCCGACACTCACAATGTAAGGAAAAGCGAGAAAAATGGGGCTATTATGTCAATAAACCGATAAAGCAAAGCCGTATTTTTGCCGCTTTATTAGAAATTTTATAATTTTGCAATCACAACATTTATTGCGCCCTGTGGCACCATGAAATGCTGCGGGGACCACACTTAAACCTACTTAAAACCTAAAAAATGAAACTTTGGAAAGACGATGAGCAGCTGTTCTCCATAGCCCGCAAGGAGCTGTTTACGGCATTAGTGGGCGACGTACTCGACAAGATGGGATTCCAGCATCAGTTCCTTTCGCCCAAGATAAAGCCGCTCCGCAGCGACATGGTTACCATAGGGCGCGCCATGCCCGTGCTTGAGGCCGACGTTTTCGGCGAGAAGGTGGAGCAAACGCAGCTCGAAGTGATGAAGAAACCGTTCGGAATAATGTTTGAAGCCCTCGACAGCCTGAAGCCGGGCGAGGTATACATCTGCTCGGGAGCATCGCCACGCTATGCACTTTGGGGCGGACTGATGAGCACAAGGGCCATACACTGCGGGGCCGCAGGGGCCGTGCTCGACGGCTATTCGCGCGATACGCCGGAGATTTTGCGCCTCAACTTCCCCACTTTCTCAATGGGAAGCTACGCCCAAGACCAAGGTCCGCGAGGCAAAGTGCTCGACTACAGGGTGCCGATAGAGTTCAACGGCATCAAGGTAAGGCCGAACGACATCGTGTATGGTGACCTTGACGGAGTAATTATCGTACCTCAGGAGGCAGCAGAGGAGGCCTTCAGCCGCGCCATAGAGAAGGCTCGGGGCGAGCAACTCGTAAAGAAGGCGCTCGAAGAGGGCATGGGCACGGTGGAGGCTTTTGCCAAATTCGGAATCATGTAAGCCCACTCTAAACCTCAAAATAATATTCACGACTCTTTAAAAACAACTAAAACAAATGGACGCATTTAGAATAGATGGAAAGAAAGCCGTTATAACCGGCGGCGGAAGTGGCCTCGGACTGGGCATTGCCAAGACGTTTGTAGAGGCCGGTGCCGATGTAATCATCATAGGCCGCAACGAGGAAAAGCTGCAGAAAGCACAAGCACAGCTGGGCGAGCACTGCACCTACAAGGCCTTCGACGTTACCAATCTCGACGAGATACCGGCTCTTGCCGCCAGCATTGGACCGATAGACATACTCGTCAACTGTGCAGGCGTGCACCTGAAGAAGTGGGCCTGGGAGGTGAAAGACGATGAGTTTGCCCGGGTTCTCAATGTTCACGTCAACTCGGTGTTTGCTCTCTGCCGTGAGTTCTCACGCTCAATGATGGAGCGCCACACCGGTTCCATAATCCTAATAAGCTCTATGACGGCCTTCATGGGCATGAAACAGGTGGTGGCCTATACCACAGCAAAGTCGGCTATACTGGGATTGCAACGCAGTCTTGTGGCCGACATGTCGGAAAAAGGCGTCCGTGTGAACACCATTGCACCGGGATGGATTGACACTCCCATGCTTCACAAGGCCATAGATGCCGATGCTCCGCGCCGCGCTAAGATACTTGACCGCATTCCTACACGCACCTTCGGACGGCCGGAGGACATAGGCTACGCCGCACTCTACCTGAGTTCGCCTGCCGGAAGCTACATCAACGGCGTAACGTTGCCAGTAGATGCAGGCGCAGTTGAGGCTTTCTGACACAGCCTAAGCAGCATGAAACAGCAACCATACATACAGCTCAACCCCAGCGACCAAGTGGCAGTGGCCCTTCGTGACCTTGCCTGTGGCTCCACGGTCAACTTCAACGGCAACGCCATCACGCTGAAAGCCGACATTCCTTTTGGCCATAAGTTTGCCCTGAAGCCTGTAACCAAGGGCCAGAACGTGCTTAAGTACGGCCTGCCCATAGGTCATGCCACGTGCGATATTGCCGAAGGCGAGCTGGTTCACACCCATAACCTGACGTCGAACTATCAATTGAAACAATGAAAGGCTACTTACGTAAGGACGGAAGAAAAGGACTGCGCAACCTCGTTGTGGTGACTTACCTCGTTGAGTGTGCCCACTTCGTGGCCCAGCAGGTGGTAAACCGCTTTGCCCATGAGCCGGTACATCTAATAGGTTTCGGCGGATGTGCACCCAACGCCTATGCCGAACGCGTCATGAACCGGCTCTGCACCCACCCCAATGTGGGCGGAGTGGTAATTGTTTCGCTTGGTTGTGAGAACTTCAAGCGGCAACAACTGCTCGACAATGTTAAAGAAAGTGGCCGTGAAGGCGCCCTTGTGGTTATACAAGATGAGGGTGGCACGCTGCCAAGCATAGATAAAGCCAGTGCCGCAGTGGCCGGAATGCTCGACCATCTGAGCCATCAGGAACCCGTAGACATGAGCCTCGGCGACCTGACAGTGGGCACAGTGTGCGGCGGAAGCGATGCCACGAGCGGCTTCACTGCCAACCCCGCCGTGGGCATGGCATTCGATAGGCTCATTGAAAGTGGCGCCCGCTGCATATTCGAGGAGCCCGGCGAGCTCATAGGATGTGAGCATCTGATGCTCGATAGGGGCGCTACGCCCGAAATAGGGCAGTCACTTTACGATTGCGTTCGTAAGGCAGACCACTACTATAAGGCAATGGGGCACGACAGTTTCTCTGCAGGCAACGCTGAAGGGGGCCTCTCCACCATCGAGGAAAAGTCGCTTGGGTCGTACTCTAAGAGTGGCAGCAAGCCCATAAAGAGCCTCATCCACCCTGCCGACGTACCAACAGAGGCCGGCCTTTACTTCATGGACGTGGTGCCAGACGGTGCTGTCAAGTGGGGATTCCCTAACGTTAACGACAACGCAGAGATAGTAGAGATGATCAGTTGCGGCTGTCAGGCCATCCTCTACACCAGTGGCCGCGGCTCGGTAGCGGGCTCTGCCATCGCTCCTGTTATAAAAGTGTGTGGCAATCCACGTACCTTCAGCCACATGGAAGGCGACATGGACGTTAACGCTGGACGCATAATAAGCGACGGGGCCACACTTAGCGACATCAGTTCCGAGATTATCAGCACCATAAAGGGACTCGCAGAGGGGCATGAAAGCAAGTCAGAAGCCCTCGGTCACCGTGAGTTCCACTTGGGCTACAAATACTTCGACGAATCACTTTATTGCAAACTTAAAAATAAACCTACCTAACTATGATTCTAAAACAAACATTGGCACTGGCCGTGGCCATGCTGGCACTCACTGCCAAAGCCCAGACGGGAGCCCGTATTCCCTTTGCCTACGAGGTGGGCGCACAGGCTTTGCCGGCTGAGATAGCCCCAATCAAGGCCCCGTTCGACATGCCTCAACTTAAGCGTAACGTATTTCCAAACCGAACTGCCACAGTGAAGCTGGGCAAGAAGGACCGCCAGAACATTGCCCCTAAGGTGCAAGCAGCCATAGATGAGATGAGTCTGAGGGGCGGAGGCACCGTAATTGTACCCAAAGGTGAGTGGACCACGGGCCGCATAGAGCTGAAAAGCAACGTCAATCTTAACGTGCCCGAGGGCGTAACGCTCCATTTCAGCGGTGCCGTTGAGGACTATATGCCACCCGTTTTCACCCGTAGTGCCGGCATAGACGGCATGTCCACCGGCGCACTCATATACGCTTACAAGCAGCATAACATAGCAGTTACGGGCAGTGGCACTATGATTGGCCCCGAAATGGATGCCGAACTGAGGAAGAAAGGTGTAAACTACGGCGACTATGAGAAGCATATCGACCTTAATAAGCCCGCAACTGAGCGCATTTTCGATGGTAAAGACGGCCGAATACTGTACTCTCCCACCTTCATAGGTCCGGTAAGCTGCAGCCAAGTGCTCATAGAGGGCGTCAAATTGGTTCGTTCTCCGTTCTGGAACATAGTGCCGACCTACTGCGACAGCGTAATAATACGTGGTGTTGACGTTAACTCCGAGGAGCCGAACCATATTCTCAGCGGCGACGGCATTGACATAGAGTCGACCCGTAACGTGCTCATCGAGTACTGCACCCTTATGAACGGCGACGACGCATTCACCATAAAGGCCGGCCGAGGCATTGATGGCCTGCGCGTGGGGCGCCCCACCGAGAACGTGGTAATACGCTATTGCCTGGCCAAGAAGTCAATAGGCGGCATCGCTTTCGGCAGTGAGACGGCCGGAGTGATAAAGGATGTCTATGCCCACGACTGTGTTCTTAACGGCCCTCGCGTTGGTCTCAGCTTCAAGACCCGCCGTCCGCGCGGTGGCGGTGGTGAGAATCTATACATGGAACGCATCAGAATCAACACCACGGGGAGCGCAATCAAGTTCGACATGTTGGGTTCAGCAATCTACGTTGGCGGCCAGTCGGCACGCAAGGCCATGATGAAAAACGAGTTCACCCCGTACTATCGCAACATCAATATCCGAGACATCATAGTAGAAGATGCCCAGTGCTTCCTCAACGTTATAGGCATTCCGGAGAGTCCTGCCAACAATATTAACATCAGTAATGTACAGTCCAAGACTCAAGACCTTATTGTTCTGCACGACGTAAGTAACCTTCTGCTCAAGAATGCCGACATAACCACGACCAAAGGCAACAAGATTGAAGTATCAGACGGCCGCAACATAAAGTTCGAAAACGTAACAATCCACATCCCAACCGGCAAGGTTGACGTGGAGAAGAGTGGCTCCCTGACCGAGAACCTGAGCCTCTGAGCCATAGGTTCCGCCATGATGGCGCTACTTTCTGACAAATAGCAATAAGGGTTGGCCCCCCTTGTAGGAGCCAACCCTTATTGTTTCTACACATTATATTATAGGATTCTTCTTTTCCTTTCTTAACTAACGGTTCAGGCTTTCGCCAGTTTCAAACTTGGCAGTCATACCCACTTGGGCTTGTTATCACTCATCCACCGCCACATTATTTATAATACTTCACTCGGAGCACGTTGCGTTCGTAGTCTATCTCTACACTTCCGAAGCGCGTTAGGAGCGACTGGCCAAGCATGAGGGGCGCATTCCGGCTGTCGGATATAGAGCCAACAACGTCAGTTAGCTCTATACCGCCAAACGAAACATGACGCAATATGACCCTGCTGCTTGGATTTGAATCGCCGTTGGAATCAAAAAATTGCGCTTTTCCCTTTATGTCCGACTTGCTCAAGTAGCCGTTTCTGAGCATGAAGTCGGCCTCAACGGGCGATATTGCCATAACGGTAGAACCGGTGTCGAACAGGAAATCGAGTTGCAAGCCGTTTATTTCGCACTTCACTTTCATCATTCCGGAGGGGCTACGGCTAAAAGGAATCTCCACGATACCGGTTTTCCGGTCTGCCTTTATCGGTTCCGAGGCATTGCCGGCCGGCAGCGAATCGGCCGCCATTTTGGCCCTGTACTCCTGCAAAAGAGTCTTAAAGTCGGTCCTATGCTTTAGCGAATCCAAGTCCTTATCGTCCATAAGATATGTCAGTTGGTTCCATCCCAGCTCCAGAGACTTGCGCAAATAGCCCATGGCCTTGTCGCCTTCGCCCAGCAGTGAATACAGACAGGCGGCATCATAGTACTGCTCCGCGTCATGGTTCAGGGCCAAAAGGCTGTCGGCCACCACACGTGCCCAGTCGCGATAGCCCAGCCCCAGATAGGCGTACTGAGCCGAAGAGCCGTCGCTATAGTCCACTTTGTCGGGCCCAAATATGCTGTCACGGCTTGCCGCAGCAGCCTGTGGTACACCCACTGTGGCACTGTCGACGGCCACGTAGCTCAGTTTCAAGGCTTGTCTAAAGTCGGCTTCGGCCTCGGCAGTCATGCCTTCGGCCTTGTAGCATTTGGCTCTCTGCACAAGGTTATAGGCACTCTTGCCGTCAAGAACCATTGCCGTGGTGTAGTCGTCGGCCGCTTCGGCGTAGTCGTTGCTTATGTACCGCATGCGGGCACGCTCAGTGTAGCCATAGCCATTGTTGGGTTCCAACTCTATTAGCTTGTTAATAGCGTCCCAAGCCTCTGCCTTTCGCCCCAGTTCGTACAGGCACATGGCCTTAAGCTATTCATAGTTTAATGAGTCTATAGCAGCCGACTGTGCCAGCTCATATAGGGCACGGTTGTACTGCCCCAGCTGCATCAGGCAAGAACCTTGGTGGCGCAAAGCAAAGTCGCTTTCCTTCGCGTTGCAGCTCTCCTGATAGGCCTTTAAGGCCTTTTCGTATTGTCCATTGGCCTCATACATGCTTCCTAACAGCAATGCCCAAATATACTCTGTTCTGTCTTTGGCTTGCTGTATGCGCAGTTTGGCCATCATTATGGGCTCGCTGGCGGTGTCGAAATGGTAAACCAGAAACATGGCTTTGCAGTTACGGTCAAGGCTAACTGCCTTTATCACGTCGTCGGCAGCCTCATTGTACTTCTTCAAACCGAGATAAGCCGTGGCCCTAATGCCATAAAAATCGGCCGAATCGGGCTTAAGGTCAATGCAATGGTTTATCCACTTGACTACAGAAGCATACTGATCGCATGCCAAAGCGTCGTAAGCTCTGCCCAGATAGCCATCTGTGGCAGCCGGATTTATAGCTATCAGCGCGTCGTAGTCGGCATCGGCAAGGTCGTATTGGCCGTTGTCGTAATAGTATTCGGCCCTATCGGCAAGCGTTGGAGCGTCTTTCGGGTTCTGCTTCAGCGATTCCTGCCAGTCGGCAAGGCTCTTCAGGCTGTCGCCGGCGGTCAAATAGAGCTCAGCTCTTAGCCTATAGGCAAGCGAAATCCATGCTTTGTCCTTGCCAATGAGCCTTATGGCACGGTCGACGCATTCAAACGCCTGGTCAGGCTTGTTCTTATCGCTGAGTATTTTGGCCATATAGTAGTAGGCATAACCGTTTTTCGGGTGCTCGTCCACCTCCTTTTGCAGGTAGTTCATGGCCTCAGCGCTGTCAGTTTCGTTGCCTTTGAGCAGCTCTTCGCCCCTTAGGAAGTTATAACTGCCCAGCAAGGCGCTTCTGCTTTGGGCAAAGGTGGCGGCCGACTGTAGCAGTAATAATAAGAATAACAATATCTTTCTGTTCATAATTGAGAATTTTTCTGTTACCGAAGCCAATGGCTTCATTTCACGTTTAAACTCTGTTTTTGCTTCATAAATTCATTAGCGACAAACTGTTTAGCATCAAAGAACAGACCAAGCCACATGCGCAGATAGTCAATACGGTAACGAATGTCATCGTTAATTATAAGGTCTAACTTAGAATATACATTAAATTCGGTCTTGTCTTCTGAAATAACGTAGTTCACTGATATTGGAAAAGCCTTGTTGCCCTCATTAATTGCGCTGCGCATACAGGATATTTCGTCAACGCTTTCCACAGAACATGAAAACCAATAAATGTCGAAAATCCTCACCCAGTTATCGTGGTCAAAGGCTCTAACCTGAAATTGCTCGCCCTGATAGGAAAAGCCCATAACGTCTTTTTCAATCATATCCACTTCGCAATTCAGCTTTTCCAGCAGGCGTTTCATGAGTTCAAATCCCTTAAGTCCGCTTAATTCGGCATCAGCATGCGCAGTCTGAGCGTCTACTTTGTCAGGTTTGTCCGGTTTGTGTTTTAGGTAAAAGATGCCGGCTCCAGTTAAAAGAACGTTTATAACAAAGGATACTAAGAGCGGAGGGAACACATCAGATAACGACAGCAACTGATTATAGCTGCAGAAAAACATTAAAATGGCAAAGGTTACTACTGTATATACAGACGGCCAGAACCAATAGCCATTATTAATAGCAATATTTTCAAATTTCATAGTCAAGATTTTTATGGTGAATAGCTTTATTTTTTAGGGACCAGCAGGTATGGTGTGGCACCCCGTTGATTACCGTATGCAATTATCAGATTGCAAATATACTAAATTATTACATAATCATCGACAGCTCAATTCAATATTTTTCCACCGACAGCAGCATTTGTTTCCTTGGCCGGAAGATTACGGGGCGCATGGCCTGAGTGTTCTTTTGGCAGAATAAAATCAGCTACTCCGCACGCTGTATTGGCCATTTGGACAGCAGCGCACGCCTCTTTTGCCACCAGATGTTGCCTTGTTTGACTTGTTTTTCTCATTTCTTCAGTTAATTTTAGTGCCGCAAGTAGATTCTGTTTTCGCCTGCACGGCATGTCTATATATTAAAAGGCAAAAGGTGATGATAATTTAAGCTGACGGGGAAAGAATTTCCGTAATTCTGTTACGAGGCTCTCGTAATCTCGTTACGGCAGTCCCGTAATCCTGTTACGAAAGTTCCGTAACGTCGTTACGAAAGCCTCGTAACAGGATTACGGGACTTCTGTAACAGGTTTACGGGGCATGGAGTGGGTTTCAGTATAAAAACAGCGGCGAAGCCGACCCTAAACTTCGCCATTGCAAAGGTACAAAACGGTGCGGGCCTAATCAAGTTTTTCGCCCTTCAATATGCATGAGGGCCATTGATGTTTCTGCTTCACAGCCCAGTAGCCACAGTTATAACGACCTGCGGAAGAATGGTCTACACTCCCCTTTCCCGCCCCAGCGGAGTCGCTCATCTGCTTTATTTGCATTGTGATAATTAGGCAACTCCGCTGAGGTTGGACCGGTAGGGTCAGTACTTTAGCACCACTTTGCCGAGCAGACCCGACGGGTCAAGGTGGTTGTCCTTGCGGCGATACTTGCCGTTGGTCCATATTCCGTCGAAGGGAGGAGTGCCATTGTCGGCTCCAAGCAGTGCGTTGCGCCACGTGTTGGCCACGGTTATGCGCAAGCTATTATTGCCTCGCCTCAGCATTTTGGTAATATCGACCATGTAAGGAGGTGTCCACGCCACGCCACAATCGCTGCCATTGACCTCAACTCTGGCCACAAGGCCACCACCTTCGGGCAGTTTCAGAACAACGTTGCCCTGAGGCTTGCCCTTAAACCTGAAGGTAGTAGAGTATTCTGCCATTCCGCTGTAGTACTTGATGCGCTGGTCCGGGCTCTCGGTCCAGTCGTTGGGCAGCGTTACTTTCTGCTCCACCCCCGTGGTGAGGAACCGCAATTGCCACTCGCCACCTATCTCCTGAGTGGCTGAAGGCTGCGGCAGTGGCATGGCCTCGGCCACAGGATGACGGGTGAAGATCACAAAGACTGAGCCGTTAGCAGCCAGACTGACGGGATAAAGCCCATCGGCCGTGGCCGACAGCTGGTAATAACGGTCGGTGAGAGGGTCGTAAAGCGTGGGTGAAAGCGCCTTGCCGTCGCGGAAGGAGGCACTGAAAGAGACCTCCTTACCGGTCTGATTTGACAGGAAATACACCTCACCCCAGCCCTCGACGTGGCGGTGGGTGTAGCCGATACCTTCGGGAATGACCACGTCGGGCGGCACTCCGAGGCTACGGAAGTCGGGCTCCGAGAACACAGAATCGACCACACTGACGCCTGAACGGCTAAGAAGACTGAGCCGTTCTCTTGTGGCGGCACTCACGTTGCGGCCTTGCGGCACCACTACTACGCTGTACTTGCCGAGCAGTTTGCCCGATGTGGTGGTGCCGTTGAGCAGCACGTCGGGATTCATAGAATCGTATTGGTAGCCATGAAGCGGATTATTCCAAGTGTCGAGACTGAAGATGTTGGCGTTGTGTTTTACGCCAACGGGACTTTCAGTCATAGGATTGCCGGCGTTGGCCAGCCGCTCCCGCTCCGCCTTAACACGCTCAGGGCCGAACAGTCCCGGCAGAAAGCCAATCAGTTTATCGGGTGTCAGGGCACGGCGGGGCATATCTTCGCCCATGAAAACAGCCACATCGGCCACCGGACTGCCCATTTGCAGCAGCCGCTGGCACCGCTCCACGTAGCCCGTAAGGCCCGAAGCGAGCGGATACCACGTATTGTCGCGCTGAAAAAAGAGGCCTATTCCGTCGAGCGTCATGCCCGGACGGCGGTCGGTCCACGGGTTTAGGGCGTTGACATGGAACACCAACTTGTTCATGCCCCAGCAGAAATTGCGGTCGAGAAGGGCCTTAAGACTGGCCGGAGTCTCGTCCCACACGCCGCGAACCTCAGTGAAACCCTCGGCCTGGACAATGTTTTTACCGTACATATGGGCTCCACTCACGGCGTCGAGCATGTCGTTGGGCTTGTCGTGAGTGGGCGAATTGAGCCAGTATTCACCCATAGGGTTGTCGCTATACTTATAATGCTCAATACCGTCGGCAACAAAAGTGGGAGCAATACTTTCATGACTGACCGTCTTTCCCTTGGCTTTGGCCAGCCGAGTTAGGGTTAGGAAGAAGCGCTCGTTGACCAAATCGTTGACCGTGAGGCGCACATCGCGCAGCACTTGCTCCGATTTGCCGGCCGAAAGCATGGGAATGCCGGCCATGACGGGCAGCCACGGCATGAGGTCATAGCCGCGACGGAGCCGGAACTGGGCAGCAAAGTCGGAGCCCCAGTTCTGGGTTCCGCACTCCCAAGAGTCAATATGGAAGTGAGTTATGGCGTCGGCGTGGGGCAGTTGCAGGAACCTGCCGTACCAGTTATTGAACTGAAGCGTGGCCGCCTCGGCACTAAACTTGTCACATTCAAGCCCTCGCGCGCCTCCGCCGGTGGCATTTGTCATGCCGGTGGCAGTATGGCCAAAGCGCAAAACGAGCCACTTCTGCCCCTTCTTCTGCTTGCCAAGGGGCTTGATGGGGCTGTAAACACCATCAGCACCCTGCAACATTACCACGTCGGAGGGGCTGAAGCAGTCGGCATTGGCTATCTGCCGCGTCGTGGTAGGAGCCGAAACGCGCCACTCTGAACCATTCTTGCCCTCGTAATCGTCAATGAACGGCAGGGTGAGAAACCTGACTCGCTCAAGCTTTAGCGTTGGGTTCCACTTGGCTTGGTCAAGCTCTTCGCTGCCGGGTTCGCTGCCTTCGGGGGTCCATGCCAACCGTATGTGGGTGGCAATGGTGGGCTCTATGGCAAAGGTAAAGGGGTTACCGTTTGACTGCCAACCCTGTCTGGGGGGGCGCATTTGGGCCACCTGCTTCCAGGAAAGGCCATCATCGGAGGCCAGAACCGCGAAACGCTGACACTGAATGTTGGCACTCTGCGGCATAATCTCGACGGCACGAAACGTCGTGGGCTGAGCAAAGATAAAGTCGATGTGGCCTGCCTGCTTGGAGAAGAAGATGCCTTTCTCGTTGCGAACAATGGTACCGCCAACAGCTTTGGGCTCAGCGCAGATGGCGGTCTGGCCACTCTTGAGGGACAAAGCCATGCAGGCTATGTCGCGATAGTAGCCCTGATAAGCCTCTGGCTGGCCGATTTTGATACCGGCCAGACTTGACACTATGGTGTCGGTCCACACCACCCGCTGCATGCTCTTGTCGGGAGTGATCCACGGTCCACCCGCAAGCGCAAAACCGTCGCACACATGTATGCCCACGCCGAGGCCAAGAGAGTCGGCCTGGTGCAGCGAGTAGTCAACCATGTTCCAGAACTCCGGCGACAGCTGATTGGCCTTACCGCCGTAGTCTGGCCTAAGTTCGGCCGACTTGATGGGCATCAAATAGAATCCGCCAAGACCGGCTTGGTGCATGGAAACGAGGTCGGCGTGGATGCCTTCACGGGTTACCGCGCCGTACATCCAGTACCAGAAGGTCCAAGGTTTGGCGTCATTAGGCTGCACGGCCAATGCTTTCTGCCCCAGAAGGAGCAGGCATGCGGCTATAAGCAACGTGTGTTTAATCATCATTAAAGTTTATTTTGACAGTGTGGTAGGTGTGGTTATAACGAAAAAGAGCGACCGCTCCGGCACTGCATACTGTTGACAGAGGTCAGCCATGGGGCAGTGCTGAAGCCGTCGCTCCATAATTACGGCTTACTTCTTGGGCGGCACCAGCTCCTTGAAAGCAATGCGCTGACGGCGCCAAGTGTATGTACAGTAGAGGTGACCGTTGCTTCCCTGAATGATGGCAGGGTAACTGTACTGGCTGATAGGACTGTCTTCAAGCGTCAGCCAGTGCTTCCAGTTGGTGCCATCGGTGCTCAAGGCGGTGCTCAGAGGAGTGCGAACGCCCTTTGGCGTGCCCATAATAGTTTCAAAATTATTATATATGAGCACGTGGCGGCCGTCCTTCATGGTCACGGCATCGGTGCCACTCTGGTTATTTTCCACCTTAGAGAGCGTTACTGGGGTCCAAGTCTGGCCGTTGTCGCTACTGAACGAGGTGCCAAGGAAGCCGTTGTGGGTGCGCATAAGCACCTGAAGGCGGCCATCGGCAAGCTTCAATATTGACGGCTGGATGCACTTAATGGGGTGCATTTTGCCGTCATCGGTGAGCAGGGCACTATCGGCCGGGACCGGCCCTACAAACTTCCATTGGCCTGATTGCGGGTCGAATATCTCGACATGGAATGTCCACCACTTGCCCTCTGTACTTGACGGGCAGATGAGTTTGCCGTCAATAAGCTCAGGTTTGTTCTTAACCGGACCGATAAAGTTTTTGGGCAACATCACTCTCTTACTCCAAGTCTTGCCCTGATCGGTAGATGTTACGTAGCAACCCTGCCAGTCGCCCACCGAGGAACCTACCTTATAGAAAAGATATATGGTGCCATCGGGCATGGTGAAGAGCACCGGATTCCAGCAGGCTTTACGCTTAAGCTTCGGATTTTTGGCCGAAATGCGAGCCAGTTGGGCACTGTCGGGCTTGTCGTAGTAATCGAAAATGTAGGCGGGCATGTCTCTAATAGGGCCTGCAAAGGCCGTTGTGGTGCTCTCGTTTATGCCGGACAGGCCTGCAAGCGAGGCGTCGCTGTCGTCAAGACTGAACACTCCGTCGGCCGCGAGTTGCGGATTCTGCCACGTGTCGGAGCCTTTAGCCTTGCGGCTAACCCAAATGCAGACGTCGGGATTCTTCTCCCTCGTGCCGCCAAAATAGGCAGCAAGCAGGTCGCCATTGGGCAGTTCGGTTATGGTAGAGGCATGAGCCTGCGGAAAGTAAGTATTCTCATAAACGAACTGATCCTTAACTATCGCAGGATTGGATGTGGGAATATCCGACTCGAAAGTGTAGCTTCCTGAGCCTATATGCCTAACCTCGCCATTGGGCAAGTACACATCGGCGGTGGTGTTGGCGGGTATAGAAACCTGCCAACTTACGTGTTGCAGGTTCTTTTTCCAGTTGCTTGTGATAGGGCCATAAGGTGAATGGAACGTGGTATTGGCACCAAAGCAGTCCTCAATTTCAAACGACGGCTTGAGCACAATATGCTTATAGCCCACCGATTCGGGTGCCTGGCGGATGCCGCCAAGATACTGATAGACCCAGGTAAGAAGATCGCCAAGCAGCATTACGTGGTTACCGGAGTTCATTGATGGATTGGCCTTGTCGCCGTTCCATAACTCCCAGACGGTGGTGGCACCCTGACTGGCCATGTATCCCCATGATGGGTAGCTGTCGTTGGTGGCCAAAAGGTAGGCCACATCGGCAAAACCGTTATCGCTAAGTCCCCTAAGCAGCCAGCTGATGCCTATCACTCCACAGGTGACATGACCGCCACCGGTGGTTATTATATTGGTTACTACGTTATTGACCACATCGGTTCTGACACTGTCGGGCACCATACCGAAGGCCAAAGGCAGCAAGTTGGCAGTGGCGGTGTTATTGCCGTAGAACACGCTATCGGGGTAAAGCACGTGGCCCGGACGTGGAGAAGTGCCGCGTTTCACTGTCAGGAAGGTGCGGTTGAAGGCATCTGTCATGTCAGTGCGCAGGCTATCCCAGTGCTGAGCCTCAGAGTCGAGACCCTGAAGGCGGGCAAACTTGCTCATAAGCCTTAGGACTTCAACGCCATAAGCCGTAGAAAGTAGCTTGCCATCGGTCTGCCTGTTGGGGTCCTGAGAGTGGACAAGCTCGAGCTTTTCGGGCGGAACGCACCAGTCACCGTACTTGTCCTTGGTTATGATACCGTCTGACGTGCACTCGTTAAGCATGTGATTAAGCCACTTTTTGATAGCTGGGTAGGACTCGCGGAGGGGCTGCTCGTTGCCGAACTGGCTGTAAAGCATGTCGCAAGTAAATGGAAAGGCTGCCGGCCACGTCATGTTCTCCTCGTAATAGTTCCAGAACGAAGGCGTGACACTGGATATAACGCCGTCGGAACGCATGCCTTCGGCTATGTCGCGCATCCACTGTGAGTAGAGCCTTTCATTGTTAAAGAGGAAGCTTTCGCCAAGAGAGCCGACAGTGCGGTCGCCCAACCAGGGCTGCCTTTCGTTGCGTTGAGGACAGTCTACAGGCACTCCCTTGTAGTTGCTCTTTATGCCCCACCACGCGTTACGTACCACTTGGTTGAGTACTGAGTCGCTACAAGCAAACGTTCCGGTAGATTCCATCTCGTCGTCGACGGTGAAAGCCTTGAAGTCGCGCATGGTTGCGGCATTCATTCCCGACACTTCAGCATAGCGGAAGCCATGATAAACGAACGTGGGTTGCCACCATTGGCCGTCTTCTTTGCCATTACAGATGTAGATATCCTCACTTTTGGCGTTGCGGAGGTTGGCTGTGTAGATGCTTCCATCAGCATTAAGGCGCTCAGCATAACGCACTTTGATGGTGTCGCCACGCTGACCGAAGGGGCGGAAGGCCACAAATCCGGCCATGTTCTGCCCGAAATCGAGAATTAATTTGCTGCCATGGCGACTTGAAGTCTTTGGCATGCCATACTCCTTGGCCACCATTGGCGGCTGCATTTGGGCTTTCAGCTGTCCGTCGGGTATGGCAACGCGCTGCGCTGTGCGCCAGTTGGCATCGTCAAAGTCGGCCTTTGTCCAGCCCTTTATTTCCTTACGGGCATCGTATATCTCACCGTCGTACTCGTTGTTGGAGCGTATCGGGCCATCGGTAGATATGCGCCAAGAGTCGTCTGTGGCTATGGTCTGAGTGCGACCGTTGGTATATTCCACAATGACATTTATGCGACATTTGGGCAGTCCGAATACCGGCGCCTTGTAGGACTTCTCCTGCCGTGGCGGAAAAAAGTGGCCATTGCCAAGCTCTATGGCCAAAGTGGCCACGGTGTCTTGCAGCAACAGAGTGGTGATGTCGTAAGTGTTGTACAGAATAGACTTGCGATAGTCGGTAGGAGTGGGCTGAAGCATGGCGTTGCCACCCTGTTTTTGTCCGTTGACATAGAACTGATAGAGGCCCAATCCGGCCACATAAGCCGTGGCTCTTGCCACCTTGCCCTTAAGATTGACTTCCTTTCGCAACAGGCGGGCGGCCACTTTGGGATGCATTCCACGGTGTTCGTCGGCCTGAAGGGTATCAACTCCTATCCAACGTCCACTCCACTGGCTCTCCATTAGCAGGCCAACAGAGAACTTGGCGGGCTCACTCCAGTCGCTTTTGCCCTTGTTAGTACCTACCAATACCTTCCAGAAGGCATGCTGATTCTTGCGCAAAGTCTTACCGGCATAGGTAATCCAGAGCTGACTGTCGGAACCAACGGTGCCCGAATCCCATAAGTCGCCTTCGTTGTTGGCAAGCTTTTCTGGGGTCGATGCCACCAAAATACGGTAAGAAGTCTGCTGGGTGTTGTTCTTGTCGGAGACAATCTGCCACGAGAATCTGGGCCGCTGGGTGTCTATTCCGAGCGGATTGGTCATGTTTTCCACCTTCAAACTGGTGATGGAAACCTTGGCACTGGCGGCTACAGGCAAAAGTATGAGCGCCAGCAGAAGTAGTTTTGCGTGTAACTTCATTCGTTGAGGTTGCGTTTTGCTGCCCCAAGGGCTGTGTTGATGAGTTGCTTTTGATCTTTGGTGATGTAGTTTTTGGAACTGTCGATGGCTATGAACACGCCGTCGTCGGGCACTCCTGGATGCGGATTCTGCTGGAAGAAGGTGGCCGTCTTATTATCGAAAGTACCTATAAAGGTAAGGTCGCCCGTTGCGGTATTGAGCCACCAGCAATTCTTCTTGCTGCCACTAATCTTGGTAAGGTCCAGTTTCATGGGCACGGAATTATAGTTGTAGACCAGCAAATAATCGTTACCACGGGTTGCTATGAGCCTATTGTACTTGGTTCCGTTCTTCCCCACGATGATGCTTTGGTCGGGAACGCGCTCAAAATAAGGAAGTGCGAGCATGAGGTCCTTGAGGATATGCATCTGGTTAAAACCAGGACATTCGAGAGCTTCATACCAGTAAAGCTCCTTGCCACTATTGCCGTAGCTCGTGCCATAACCCGGTTTGAGCATCTGCATTATAGAATTGTGGCCGTAGGTGTGGCCGCAACTGCCTGCAAACACACTCCAATAGGCATAGCGACGCACGTCATAGTCTTGCCAGCGTTCCTCGTTCGGGTCGTGCAACCCCTTGGGAATACCCTCATAACTCGGCTCTCCGTCGAGCACAGGCTTGATAGGTTTATAGGCCCAGGTGCTGTCAACGTACATCCAATTATCCTCTTCGGTGTCGTCAGGGATAGGATAATCCTTATTGCCCATACGCTGTCCATACTTCCGATGCCCACTTTGGAACATGTGAAAGTCCAGCCAATCGGCCTTACTCCACCACTTTGCCGACGTGTAACGGCCTCTTGGATGATACGTCATAATATGATTCTTATCAACAGCCTTAATGGCGTGGGCCAAGGAATTCCATACTTCTGGGTGGATATTGCCCTGAATGTCGCCTCCTATCATCCATATTATGTTCGGAGAGTCTTTGTAACGCTTGCCGAGGAAGGTGCCATAGTCGGCTGCCTGCTTCTCGTTGATTGCGCCACGGCCAACCATTCCGCCCCATACCGGCACCATAGCGATGTATATTCCGTTGGCCTCGGCGGTCTTGATGATATAGTCCATGTGCTCCCAATAGCCGTAAACGCCCTTATGAGATGCCGTGGCGGTGTTCCAAGTATTATCCTCAAACGACATCTGGCCATAGACATTGAAAGCCGGAATGCCGTTGACGGTCTGCACCTGCACCACATTGTAGCCGGCTTTCTTGCACTTGCTAAGGTAGTAATTGGCCTCTTGTCGATTCAAGTTCTCGGGCAACAGCCAGCCTGTGTCGCCGAGCCAGAAGAACGGTTTGCCATTGCTGAACTGCAAGAAGCGGCTGTTAGCCGACACCTGCAGCTTGCCATTATCCCATGGCCTTTGTGCGTTGGCCGCGCAAACAGACAACAGCAAAACGATGAAAATGTTTATTACTTTTCTCATTCTAAGTTAATTTTGATATGTTAAGTAGATTCTTTTAAATTCAAAGGTTTATCAGAGTGAGTTCCTGACCTGGACGTGTGGCTATGTCGTAAAGCCACGTCGGCTTCAGCTGGAAGGTGCCAGCCTTGACCTTTGAGTGGTTGAGCATGGCCGGTTGCTGCTGCAACTGCATGAGCGGATTGCTGTTCTGACCCTTTGCTTTCTTAAGTTTCGCAATCTTCTGTGGTGAGCGCAGACGCAGGTTTCCACCAAGTCGAGACTTTATTTTCAGTCGGGTTATGCGGCCGTTTGCCCACTTCAAGTCGGTAATCTCAAATCCTCCGCGGGTCAAGAGCCCCTTAACCTCACCATCCTTCCATACATCCGGAATGGCCGGAAGCAGGCTAACGGCTCCGTCATGACTCTGAACAAGCATCTCGGCTATGCCTGCCGCGCAGCCAAAGTTGCCGTCAATCTGGAATGGTGGGTGTGCGTCGAAGAGGTTGCGGTAGGTTCCTCCGCTCTTCTTATTAGTGCCATAGGCCAGGAATCGGTCGTCGGTCAGAGTGAGTTGATTATGTATCAGCTTATAGGCATGGTTGCCATCGAGCAGTCGTGCCCACAAACACACCTTCCAACCCATTGACCATCCGGTGCTCGGATCGCCACGATGGATGAGCGAAGTGCGTGCAGCATCGGCCAAGACGGGCGATAGTCGGGGCGAGATGGTCTGTCCGGGGAATACGCCATATAGGTGACTTACGTGGCGATGAGTGTCGTCGGGGTCGTCCCAGTCCTGCATCCACTCCTGCAATTGTCCCCAATTGCCTATCTGCATTGGCGGAAGCAGAGCGGCGCGCTGGGTGTAGTAGGCACTGCTGTCAGTGTCAACGCCGAGTATTTTCTGTGCTGCCACGAGGTTGCCGAACAGCTCTCGCAGCAAGGTATTGTCCATAGTGGTGCCGGCACTCATGGCATTCCTGTCCTTTCCTGCCGGATGCCGGTTCTCAGGACTTACCGAAGGCGCTATGACAAGCCAGTGATTGGTGGGTTCCTCCACCAGCATTGCGTCGAGGAATTGCGCTGCTCCCTTCATGATTGGGTAGACCTGGCTTAGGAATTGCTTGTCGCCGGTGAAGAGATAGTGCTGCCACAGATGGGCCGAAAGCCATGCTCCGCACGTCATCCACATGCCACTGGGCGCATGGTCTATGGCTCCCGTTACGCGCCATATATCGGTATTGTGGTGAGTTACCCATCCGTCTTTCTTGCCGTACATCTTCATAGCCGTCTCATGACCGGTATGACTTACGTCGTTTATCAGTCCGAACAGGGGCTGATTGAGCTCCTGCAGATTGGTGGTCTCTGAGGGCCAGTAGTTCATTTCAAGGTTTATGTTGGTGGTGTACTTGCTGTCCCATGCCGGAAACATCTTGTCATTCCAGATGCCTTGCAGTGTGGCGGGCTGGGTGCCGGGCTGCGACGAACTGATGAGGAGATAGCGACCGAACTGGAAATAAGTGGCTACGAGGTGGCCGTCGTCGTGGTTCTGGAATGCTATCAGCCTCTCGTCGGTGGGTAATTGCGGATAAAGGTCGGCACCGAGGTCAAGACTAACGCGGTCGAACTGTGCCTTATATGCCTGCAGATGCTTTGCCTTCGCATTGTCAAAGCCTTCTGAAACGGCACTGCGCAATTGGCTTTCCGACTTTGCCACCTCATCATCGGCCAGGCTCTTGTAGTTGGTAAAGTTGGTGGCTATGGATATATAGATTACTGCTTCATTGGCTCCGCTCACGCTTATGAGGCCATCCTTGCAGCTCACCTTGCCGCCTTTGGCCGTTGCCGTCATGCGTCCCATGAGCTTAACCTTGCCCTTCAACCCTTCCAGATTACTGGCAACGGCATGCAAACTCACTTCTCCGTTTTCGCTCTTTATTATAGGATCTACGTGGGGAGTGATTAGATTGGCGGTAAAAGTTATGGCTCCGGGCTTGCTGGCGGTTAGCTTCATCATCACGGCTGTGCCGCCTAGGGGCACTATTACCTCACGTTTGTAGTCAAGGCCATGGCTGCTGAAGGTGGTAGTAGATATGGCAGAGTCGAGCGAAAGCTCACGCCTGAGGTTGGTGTAGTCGTCGGTTCCGTCTTGGGCTATCATGCAATAGCCGAAGGGTTGGTATGCCATGCCGCTGTTGGTTTGCGACATCACGTGGGCGTTTACAGTCTTTTCTGCCTCGGCATACTTGCCTTCAAATATCATTTGGTTTATCTTGCCTATCCAGTTCTTGGCATCGGTGTTATAGTTGTTGTTTGGCTGACCGGTCCAAATGGTCTCCTCGTTGAGCTGAAGCATCTCCATTTGCGGAATGCCATAAACCATAGCACCCAGCCTTCCATTACCAAGGGGCAGGGCGTCGGTCCATACTCGGGCCGGTTCTTTATACCATAGCTTGTATTTTTTTGCTCCTACTACCGATGGTAACAGCAAGGTGGCAACCAGTAGCGTTGCGGTGACGAATAGTTTGTTCATTGTTTCAAGTAATCTGATATTAAAATTATGACGTATGTAAGGCTCAAATGTAATATTGTTTTACATTTGCTAACCCTTTATCTGTATTTTTGGGTGGCCGAAAGCCTTTTACCCGCATGTACGAAAACGGGCGGCGATTAGCCGGAACCGCCGCCCACATTATTTAATTGTGATGCCATTTCCACCTAAGAGCAAAGCATCTGCCGGCTGCCTGCTTCTCATTGATTACGCCACGGCCCACCATTCTGTCTCAGACTAGGCACCATGGCATGTATATTCCCTTGACTTCGACGGGCTTAATTACGTAATCCATGAGTCACAAATAGCCGTAAACGTCCTTATGTTAGCAGAATATTTAAACTCATAGGTTTATCAGAGTGAGTTCCTGCCCCGGACGTGTGGCTATGTCGTAGAGCCACGTCGGCTTAAGCTGGAAGGTGCCAGCCTTGACCTTTGAGTGGTTTAGCGTGGCCGGTTGCTGCTGCAACTGCATGAGCGGATTGCTGTTCTGACCCTTTGCTTT
>CAZUWO010000031.1:0-26787 GCA_964623995.1 uncultured Prevotella sp.
GATTTTCGATTTTTTTGCTTTTTATGGTGGATACAACACACAAGAAGTTGTATTTTTGTAGCATAGAATATATCTTTGCACTAATAAGACGACCCAAAAACCTAACTTTACACTATGAAATCAGGTCGAAAGAACTTTTTATCGACTATTTTAGCCGTATTGATAATGGTCTGTGGCAGTGCCGCTACAACCAAATATGACGTTGTTCACTATGATGAGTATAACGGATTGGCCCAGCGTTGGGCCACTCAGATAGTACAGGGCAACGATGGTTATATTTGGATTTCGACATGGAATGGCCTTGACCGCTTCGACGGATATGGCTTCGTAAACTTCAAACCTACCTATGATACTGGTGCCTCGCTGCCAAGTGATCGCTTTTATTATATGTGGAAGATGATCAATGGCAATCTTCTCTGCATGATAGAGGATAGGCTTGTCATCTTCGATACACATACTTACCAGTTCAGTAATCCACTTTACGAACTCGAACGCCGCTTAAACAAGACGTTCTCTGTAATAACAGTATTGCTCCAAAGTAATGGTACCGTGCTGGTGGGTTGCAGTGATGGCGAGCTGATAGCATTCTCTACCTCAAATCCTCAAGCCACTGCCGCTTTGCGCAAGCGTGGCTCTTATAGTGGAGAATCGCCTTTCGGCGCCAAGCATTTTGTTACATTAAATGGTCATGATATGCGAGAGGCCGAGTATTGTATGACCGATCGTGGTGGCAATCAGTGGTTTCGTAGCAACTATGGCATATATAAGGCCACGCCGTATGTTGACCAGTACTCTATGTTTGACCTGCCACAGCAAACCCAAGTACGTGGATTGTTTCGCGATAGTAAAGGGCGTGTATGGATAGCAGGGCGTGAACGAAAGTTCGTAATGCTGATAGATGATAATGGAAAAACTTTGGGTTACCTCCGTCCAGATGGTCATTTGCAGCAGAACTACGTGGAGTTTGGCCATCCTGTCTACTCTTTCTGCGAGTGGAAAGACGGAACCATATGGCTTGGGACCAAACCCGACGGACTCTTTAGACTAAATCCGCAAGCCGGTGGCTATACAGTGAGCAACTATAAGTACCAACATGTGGACGGCTCAGAGAATGCAAATTCGGTTTATAGCATAGCTACTGACAGATATGGGCGCATGTGGCTGGCCACGTTCAGTGCTGGATTGCTCTGCTTCGAGCCAAATACGGGCAAGTTTATCCGTCCCCCTCATTATCCGAGTCGTACGACTTCGCGCACCCGCGACATAGTTATTACTCCTGAGGGCTACCTTCTTTTAGCCACAATGCGTGGACTTGTAGTAGCCGATATAAACAAAAAGAATCTTTCTGACATTAAGTTCACGGTGCATAAGCACGACCCCAACCGCCCCACAAGCTTGAGTAATGAGGCCACAATGTCTGTTTTCCGCTCATCAGATGGCACTGTTTATGTTTGTACAGAGAGTGGAGGAATAAACAAAGTAACCTCAAAGAATCTGCTTTCGCCAACACTCAACTTTGAGAGAATAGACACTCGTCATGGCTTTCCTTCCGACATTGTGCTCTGCATGTTCAGCACCGGTAAAGATTTATGGGCCGTTTGCAATCACATGTTGGTAAGAATTATAAAGCTGGGGCAGTATGAAACGTTCAGTGCGGACTTCTTTCACCAGCGCTTTAGATATTCCGATGCGCGCCCTGTTGCCCTTTCCGGAGGCCGATGGCTGTTCGGACTCATTGACGGAGCAGCCATTTTCGACCTCTCTCACATTAGAAAGTCGGCCTTTAAGGCTCCTGTTGTAATCACGGGCTATTCCATCGACAATGGCCAAATGGCGTGGATGCCACAAGGTAAGGATACTATCACCCTCAGCTCAAGCCAACGCAACATTACCGTAGGTTTTGCTGCGCTCGACTATGCCGCACCTGACAGGATAGAATATGCCTATAAGATGGGCGACGGAGCATGGAATTACATTCACAATAGTCATACTGCCTCGTTCGTAGACCTTAAGCCCGGCACTTACAAATTGCAGATAAAGGCCACCAACCATGATGGAGTCTGGTCGGATAAGGTGTGTAACCTTACCATAATAGTAACGCCTAAGATATGGGAAACCACTCTTGCAAAAGTGCTTTACATTATATTGGCGGTGCTGTTCTTGCTGGGTGTTACATTATTAATAAGGTATATACGCAACATAAGCATACGCAACCGCAACCTTGAAGCCTATCTGCGATTGGCCGATACATCAATGGCTAAAGTGGATGATACTCCTGAAGCAAAACAGGAAGACGACATGCACGTGCTCGAAACAGCAAGAGTGATGGCTTCTGATGATGCTTTCATGCGCAGGGTGTTGGCCTTTGTCGAGGACAATGTGGCCAATCCGGATGCCGGAGTCAACGATATGGCCGATGCTGCCGCTACAAGCAGGGCCAATTTGAATCGTAAAATGAAGGCCATATTGGGCGTTTCGCCTAAGGAATTCCTACAAGAAGTGCGCATGCAAAAGGCTTGTCGTATGCTGGATGACAAGCATGCACAGGTCAATGATGTGGCTTACGCCTGTGGTTTTGCCGATCCACGTTATTTCAGCCGTGTGTTCAAGGCCAAAACAGGGCTTACCCCTACAGAGTATCGCAATAGAAGAGTGGATTAATGATGTTGATCCACGGCTTGTTGCTATTATAATCTGAGAGTGTAAGCAACGGTTTCTTGCTGCGTTCAGTTTTTTCCGACGGTTTTGTTTTTGTTTTTTTAGCCTTTGCAAGGAGGCAAACAAAAAAGGGTTGCACAAAATTTTGTGCAACCCTTAATATAATAAAGTGTAGCTTAAGCAAACGGATTCTCTGTCGGATAGGGCAGATTCTTAGGCTGATTGTATGCTATATCCTTGATTCCAAGGTACTGGAAGAGGCTGAACAGAGCTTTTCCTACGTGAGCAAAGGCTACAGCGCCGTGATGAGGATAATGCTTCTGCACCAGAACGTGGCGATAGAAGCGTCCCATCTCAGGTATAGCGAATATTCCTATGCCGCCAAAAGAGCGTGTTGGCACATCGAGCACCTCACCTTGGGCCATGTATGCGCGCAGCTCACCTTCGCTATCGCACTGCAAACGGTAGAAGGTTATCTTGCTTGGGGCTATGTCTCCCTCCAAGGTACCACGTGTAAAGTCTGGGTCTCCTGTCTCCAACACGCGGTGTTGGATGATCTGATACTTGATGGCACGGTTGGCACACATCTTTCAAGCCGGCGTGTTTCCGCAGTGGAAGCCCATGAATGTATCGGTCAGAGCATACTTATCGCCATACTTCTTTGTGATATCCTCATCGTAGATGTACTTAGGCGTGGAGTTGTTGATGTCAAGCAAGGTAACGGTATCACCACTAACGCACATGCCGATATACTCTGACAGGGCACCGTATATGTCAACTTCGCAAGCCACAGGAATGCCACGGCTCACCAGACGCGAGTTAACGTAGCACGGCTCAAAGCCAAACTCCGATGGGAAAGCAGGCCAGCACTTGTCGGCAAAGGCTACATACTGGCGGGCACCCTTGTGCTGCTCGGCCCAGTCAAGTAATGTAAGCTCGAACTGTGCCATGCGTGCCAGCATGTCCTCGTAGTATTTTCCCTTGCCCATTTCCTTGCGCATGTCCTCGCAAACCTCAGGAATGCGTGGGTCATCCTTATGCTGGCGGTAGCTAACCAGAAGGTCAAGCTCTGAGTTTTCCTCAATTTCCACCCCCAGTTCGTATAGGCCCTTGATTGGCGCATTGCAGGCAAAGAAGTCCTGTGGACGTGGTCCGAAGGTGATAATCTTAAGCCCTTTGAGTCCGATAACGGCACGAGCCACCGGCACAAAGTCTGCTATCATCTTGGCAATGTCTTCTGCCGTGCCCACCGGATACTCGGGAATGTAGCCCTTAAGGTGGCGCATGCCGAGGTTGTAGGAGCAGTTCAGCATGCCGCAATAGGCGTCACCACGGCCGTTTACCATGTCGCCGTCGCCCTCAGCTGCTGCTACGAACATGCAAGGACCGTCGAATTTCTGAGCGATTACAGTTTCAGGAGTCTCCGGACCGAAGTTTCCGAGGAACACAACCAGTGCGTTGCAGCCACGCTCGCGCACGTCGGCGAGGGCCTTTTCCATGTCATGTTCGTTCTCTACGGTTATTTTGCAGTCGTAGAGTTCGCCCTTGTATTCTTTCACAATGTTTTCACGGCGTTGCGTACTCAGCGCAATGGGGAAACAGTCGCGGCTTACGGCAATGATGCCAAGCTTGACTTGGGGGATGTTTTTACTAACCATTTTTTGTAATAGATTTATTTTAATGCTTTATTAATGTCTTCATGGTAAGCCCGTCTTTTTGGCTGGGCGTCTTGTTCACAATCGATTTACATTCGCAAAGTTATGTAATAATTCTGTCATTGCAAAGTTTTGACAGTGTTTTTTTGCCACTTTAATTTGCTTTCACAGTTTATTTGGGCTGTCAAAGCTGTCTGCCTTGTATAGCCAAAGATATAGGTTCAAAGTATAAACGGCATTCCATGGTTGTATTAATATTATGGGTTTTGCTACCGAAACCTATGGGTCAGAGGTTTTAAACCATAGGGTTTTGAGGCTGAAAGTACATGTTTCCATGTTGATATCAGCTTTTTTAAAAGCAGGCAGTGCCATACTAAAGTTTGAAGAAAATAGTGTTAAATTTGCCCGGAAAATCAGTAATTGAATTACGAAAGCCCCGTAATCCCGTTACGGGACTGCCGTAATCGGATTACGGAAGTTCCGTAACGTCGTTACGAGAGTGCCGTAATGAGATTACGAGAATGCTGTAATCAAATTACGGTGAATAAGCTTGATTGCCCTTTATTTAAAGTAGACGAACAAGGGGGTGAAAAGTAATTGCGTTGAGGCTCGGACAATTAATTTTTTTCATGTATTTTTACGCTTTAAACTTTAGGCATCTGTTTGCCGTATAGTTCTTTTTTTGCTTCTTGTAATAATGAAAGTGTCGTCTTTTAGTATAATATTCGGCAATTTGTTAAAAAGCAAGAGCTCTTGCTTTGAAATTATTTAGTATTTCATTAACTTTGCAAATAAATTTGAAAAATAACCAGAATCGAGTCATAAATCCGCGTGAAGCGTATATGAAATATATTCTGTCCGTAAATCTATACGGGCATTATCTGCGTGAAAAAGAGAATAATTAATTGATTAATAATAGAATATGAGAATCAGACTACACCCATGGAAGCGACTGCTATCAGTGGCTTCAATGCTGTTTTTCGCCTTATTGACGTTTGCTCAGGGTGGTTCCGGCAACAAGTTGTCCATTTCCACCCAGCTCTTTCTTAAGGAGCGGGCCGGCAAAATTAACTTGTCGCCCACTGTTAAGAGCCTGCTCATAGGGCGAAACGACACCATCCGCCCGTCGAAGGACATGATACAGCGCTTCATTTCCAGTCCTACAACAATCAGCGGCAAGCAATACATCTCAGCCTTTGTGCGCATTTCAGACGATGCTACGCTGCAACAGCTTGAGGCTAAGGGTGTAATAGTGCGCACAAAGTTCAACAATGGCCTCCTCACCACCTACATTCCGGTAGACTCTATCGAAAGTGTGGCCGGTATTTCTTCGGTGAGCAGCGTCAACGTTGGTACGCTAATGCGCAAGACTACCGATAAGGCGAGGCAGGCAACCAACACTGACGACGTGCTCACAAACTCGGCTTCGGCAGTTGCTGCCGGCCTTTCCGAGAAGTATGATGGCAAGGGTGTGCTCATCGGAGTAATAGATGAGGGCATTGATTTCAACCACATTGCGTTCAAGGATGCCAACGGCAACAGCCGCATAAAGCGTGTTTATGCCAAGACAAGCAGTAATGGCACGGCGCGGGAGTACTCAAACAACTTTCCCAGTACAGACAATTCGAGTGAGGATCACGGCACTCACACCAGCTCAACAGCCGGCGGTTCAAATGTGATAACAAGTGGTTCTGACGTCACTGTTACCGAAGACGCGTCAAAAGCCACCTATGGCGGCATGGCTCCGGGGGCAGATCTCTACCTCGTAGGTACAAACGACCTCGACAATACTATTATTTCTGACGGCTTTGCCAGAATAATCGCCTACGCCGACCAGCAAAACGAGCCCGTGGTGGTGAGCAACAGCTGGGGTGGAAGCATTGGTCCGCGCGACGGAACCGGCGATATGGCCGACGTGGTGAACCAGTATTTCGGCGACTCTCATCCAAATAGAGTTTGCCTTTTTGCTGCAAGCAACGATGCGGGGGGCGGTGGCTTGTACGCCACAGGTACGGCTTCAGACTCCAGTCCTTTTGGTTCTGTAATCAGAAACAGCTACACCATTTCCGGCTACAAGTATTATCCGGCAGCCCTTCTGGACGCTTGGACCCACTCAACCTATAGCGACGATATTCAGATAAAGCTGATGACTGTCAATTCAAGCGGCTCTATCATATCCTCGCAAACCGTAACCCCGAGCTCTTATGGCACGTCGGTTAGTCTGGAAGGGGTGTCAGGAACCCTTTATGTGTTTAAGAACTACGTCTCAACCGGCAACGGCAAGACCGAGATCTTTCTCTATGCGGCAGGCGACAACAACTCCGGCTATGTTACAAGTCAGTACTATCTGGCCTTTCAGATAATACCATCAAGTGGCAGTGTTACGTTTGACGCGTGGACACCTAACGGCTATACTTATTTCGATGATACGCCAAGCGTGTCGGGTTATACCTGGACCGATGGCTCAGACAAATCATCTGTAAGCAATGAAGCCACAATAGAGAATGCCATTCCTGTGGGAGCGTATGTTTCAAGGAATACAGTTACCAGCCATAAAGGCTCAACTTACAGTCTCTCGTCAAGTCTTCCTAACATAGGCGACATAGCTTACTTCTCTTCATATCAGGAAGAAGGTGCCGGCGCCACAGGCAAACTGATTCCTTGGATTACCGCACCGGGAGCTACAATTATAGCCGCCGTAAATCATAACCACACTTCTCAGAGTTACATTGACGATGGTAACGAGAGCAGTGCTATGTTTCGGGTGAACAATAGCACCACTTATCCATACGGAAACATGAACGGTACGTCGATGGCAACACCTTGTGCAGCCGGCATTGTGGCTCTATGGCTGCAAGCTGCCAATGAAAACGGAAAAGCGCTTACCAGCAATGAGGTTAAGACAATAATGAAAGAGACGGCCATAACCGATACTTGGACCACCACGGGGAGCAACCATACCCACTTCGGAAATGGCAAAATAGACGCTCTTTCCGGCATTCAGTATATTCTGAACCACTATGCTAGCACCGAGCCGGCACTCTCTGTAGACTCTGATAGGGTAGCTATTACCGGCGCAATAGGCAAGACCAGCAATGCCATAATAAAGGTAAAGCAAGCCAATTTAACCGAAGCCGTTAAGCTCTCGCTCACCGATGCTAACAACGTATTTACAGTTTCGCCTACCACTATTGATGCTGTTAAAGGCACAACCGACATTACCGTGGGCTTCACTCCTACCAAGATCGGAACCTTTACGGGTACACTGACCATCACAAGCGGTGCTCTTACGTCGACAGTGAGCCTTACCGGCACCGCAAAACCAACAATCGAGGCCACGCCATCAACGCTTTCATTCTTCGCCTTGCCCGGCAATAGCGTTTCTAATACTGTAAAAGTGAGTTTGGCAAACCTCTCCGACGATGTTAAAGTAACAGTTTCGGGCAACGGCTTCTCTGTTTCGCAAACCACTATAGCCGCTTCAGCAGAGGCAACCAACCTCACTGTTACCTTCAATCCTACTGAAGCTGGCTCTTATACCGGCACCCTGACACTTACGAGTGGCTCTCTTGCCACCACTGTAGCCCTTTCAGGCATATCGAATGATATGGGAACGGCCTCAGATCCATTCCTTAACATTTCAAATTATAAGACTATTGACGAAGCCGGATGGACAACTTCTGTTATTGCTAAGCTATATACTTATACGGAATATGAACAGGAAAGAGTGGCTTGGCTCACGCTTCCGGTTTACGGAGCTGCAGCATCACAAGGTACTCAGAAATGGATTAGCTCGACTTCAGGAAGTGTTGTGAACCGTAATTGGAGGGTTAAGGACGTATTTCCGGCAAGTGGCACTTATTTTGGCTCTGCTACTTCGAGGGTAATGCGGCCAGCATCAGATGCGCTTACTCAGTCATTTTATGTAACTAATGTTACTGCGGCCAAGGCTTATGGCTTTGTTTCGCGTCAGGCAGATACAAACAAATCATCTCTTAGGCTAACCGTGACAGAGTGTTCGCTAAATAGTGATGGCTCATTGGTGTTGTCTGACACTCCAATAAAGACAGAAGAGAATAGCACTAACGGCTTTGAGGGAGTGATTACTTGCGATAATCTTGATGCAAGTAAAATATATTGTGTTACGTTCTCTGCGGTTAATGCCACTTTTGGCTATGCTGTTGCATTCCAAACTCCGCTCAGTGGTCCGGCCGTTCCTACGATAACGGCTACTCCTAGCACACTTTCTTTCTCTACTGAGGCCAAAACGCCGGTTACTCAGACATTTACCGTGGGTGGTTATGGGCTTACAGGCGGTGTGACGGCAACGTTAAGTGGCGATGCCAACAACGTGTTCAGTCTCTCAGCCACTACCATCAGTGCTACCGAAGCGGCTAACGGCAAGGCTGTAACGGTAACATTCTTGCCTACAGAGGTTGGAACCTACAGCGGAACCATAACCCTCAGTAGTGAGGGAGCAGAAAATCAGACGGTGGTTCTCAATGCAACGGCCACAGAACAGACCTCATCCGTGCGTTATAAGTCTACATCCGACGATACTTGGCATTACCTTTTGCCCGACGATAATGGTGACTTCAACATCACTGATGGTGATTACTATGCCTTCGAAGTTACAGAAGACGTGCCCGATGCCACAGTAAATTATACACGCTCTTTCACTAAAGACGTTTGGGCAGCATGGAATTTCCCGATTGATATAACCGTTGATGCCGACCTCATAAGTAATTATCGATTCGGCTATCTGGAGGGAGTATCAAACGAAGGCAGCGACATTGATAAGGATAACCTTAGCGGTGTAACAATAGGAGTTAAGTCTCTTACAGCTGGAAAAACCATAATGGCTAACCTGCCTTACGTGGTCCTGCCTCAGACTTCGGGTTCAAAGACATTCGTTCTTACAGGAACGCTTAAGAAAACTGAGCCCCAGTCCACCCAGATAACGGGCAATGCCTACAAGTATATCAGTACGGGTGTGTACTCACGTAAGTACTATGATAATGACTTCTGGTTTGCTTTGACTTCAAATGGTATGCTGGCCAAGGCCGCAAGTGGGGCCTATCTCAATCCGTTCCGATTCTATCTGAGTATAACTGACAACGAGGGCAACCCCTATGAGCTTAACAACACCATTATCAAGTTGGTATTCGACGATGAGACTACAGGCATTTATGGTATCAAGGATAATGGTTCCGCAGAGAATTTGAAGATATACGATCTGCAGGGGCGTCGTGTTTACAAGCCAAAGCATAAGGGAGTCTATATTGTTAATGGCCATAAGCTGATACTTGGACAATAAAAAGCGTTGCAAATGTATAAGTAGCAGCTACTGAAATACTAAAAACAAAGATAAAAGAGAGTGTGTTACCTGACATGAAACAGGTGCATCCTCTCTTTTATTATATACCAATTAATAGTAAAGCTCAACACTATGAGCAACGAAAACTGTAATTCCAAAGTTTTTTCCTATTCTAAAAGCCGCAAATACCATGTTTTTTAGCTAATTTTGCAGCCTACTTAAACGATTAATAATGAGCCTATAGTATATTCGATTATGCCGTAAAGGTATACTTATGCTGTGGGGGTACCTGTCAGGTATAAAAATAACAGACAATATGAAACATAACTCTAATTCATGGTTGACCGTAGTTCTGGTCTCCATACTCATGGTAGTGGTAGGCGGAAGTGCTAGCGCCATAACTCGAGATCAATTGGCCACCTATGCCAAATCACTGCAAGGGCTGAATAAAGCTGAGTTGAAGACAGCCATTTACAATCTCTGTCAGCCTGCAAAGGTACTGGACTATGGCTCCGGTGCAGGTGCAACTTGGTCTGGATTTGTCAAGACCGACCGTATTGGTACAACACTTGAATGCCGTAATCGTTACAGTTCAGACAGGTTCTATTTTACTTCTGCTACTCAGAATTCGGCAATAAGCGGCATGAATATTGAGCATTCGTTTCCTAAAAGTTGGTGGGGCGGAGCTAAAAATAAAGCTTATAAAGACCTTTACAACCTTTATCCTTCAGAGTCTAAGTCAAATAGTAAGAAGTCTAACTATGTGATGGGTGAGGTCACAGATGCTTCAGTACTCGATGATTACGAAAAAGTGGGCACTGGAGAGTATGGTTCTTTCAGGGTAGTAGAGCCACATGACAACTGGAAAGGTGACTTCTGTCGCAGCTATTTCTATATGGTAACGGTTTATCAGAACCTTACTTGGGAGAGCGAAGGGACCCATTGCCTGCAGCAAAACACTTGGCCCACGCTGCAAAAGTGGGCTTATGAACTCTATTTGAAGTGGACTCGCACTGACAAAGTGGACGAAATAGAGATAGACCGCAATAATACAGTCTACTCGTTGCAAGGTAACCGCAACCTGTTCATAGACTATCCGTATTTGGCTGAATATGTTTGGGGGGACAGTACCGATGTGGGCTTTGACCCAAACTCATCAGTTACCACCGCAAGTGATGACGATCGGTATAATGGAACCACTACTCCCGATAAGCCGGATGGGCCTACTACAGTAAGTGTACCTACATTTTCGCCGGCAGGAGGCACCTATACAGAGGCTCAGACCGTGAACATCAGCTCGGCCACAGCAGGTGCAACAATATACTATACCATTGATGGCAGCATGCCAACCGCGCAGAGCAACCTTTACACTTCGGCCATAACAATAAGTCAAACAACAACTCTGAGAGCCATAGCTGTGAAAGAAGGCGTAAGCTCTAAGGTGTCTTCTGCTACATATATAATAAATGCAGGCGGCTCGGATGCGGGCAATAGCAACGTGTATGTAAAGGTAACGTCGAACGATCAGCTCGTTGCCGGAAAGAAATATCTTATAGTTTACGAGGATGGAAGTAAGGCTCTGTCGGATAAAGCCAGCAGTAAGAACTACCGCACAGGTGCAGATGTAACTATAAGTAACAATATAATTACAACAGAAACCAACACCTCAGGCAAGCCCAATCAGATAACTTTGGGTGGCACAGTCGGTGCTTGGACGCTTTATGATGCCAAGAACAACACATACTTGGGACTGACATCAAATGATAATTCTCTCAATAATGTAGCTTCAGGTGCCAATGGTTCAACGTGGACAATTGATGTTACGGCAGATAATATAATTTCCAACGACAAGTACAACGACCGTTATTTGCAATATAATACAAACAGTCCACGCTTTGCTTGCTACAAGTTGTCAAGCTCTCAGAAGCCCATTGCCCTCTACGTTCAGCGTGAAGGAGCCGTCGGACAGACTTCTGCTGTGCGCTACAAGAGCACTTCTGATGATGAATGGCACTATCTTTTACCCGACGAAAATGGTGCTTACAACATTACAGATGGTAACTATAGTGATTTAGAAGTTACAGAGGACGTGACCAATGCAACAGTAAATTACACACGCTCGTTTAACAAAGGTGTATGGGCTGCATGGAACTTCCCAATCGATATGATTGTCGATGCCGATTTTATAAATAATTATTGTTTTGGCTATCTGGAAGGAGTGTCAAACGAAAGCAGTGACATCAATAAGGATAACCTTACCGGTGTAACCATAGGAGTGAAGATGCTCACCGCCGGAAAGACTGTTATGGCTAACCTACCTTACGTGGTTCTGCCTCAGATTTCTGGTTCAAAGACATTCACTCTTACAGGTACATTGAAGAAAACGGAGCCACAATCAACTCAGATTACAGGCAATGCCTACAAATATATCAGTACGGGCGTGTACTCACGCAAGAATTATGATAATGACTTCTGGTATGCTTTGACTTCAGAAGGAATGCTGTCTAAGGCCGCAAGCGATGCCTATCTAAATCCATTCCGCTTTTATCTTACCATTGTAGACCGTGAAGACAATCCGTATTTTGATGGTCCGGAAGTCATAAACCTTGTTATCGAAGATGAGACTACAGGCATAAACAACGTAAGTAGCACTAAGTCTGCAAGTCAGACAGTATACGATTTGCAAGGCAGAAAATTGATAAAGCCAGTTGGTAAAGGTATATACATAGTGAATGGCCATAAGGTTGTGTTGACTAAATAGCAAATATGAAAGGGCAAATGCATTAATATGTTACCGCTCATAAACTTAAATGGCTTATGGGCGGTTATTTTATCTAAAAACAGAGACAAATGCTTTAAAAGTAGAAGAATTGAAAACTGGAGTTCACAATTTGCACAGTTGAAACAATAAACATTCACTAAAAAACGATAAAATGGGTTCATCGGGCTTTTATATTCACGTTTATTTCCTAAATTTGCCCACATTATAAAGTCATTAAAACATTACGATTATGAGAACATTCAAGGCTTTAGCAGTGGCATCAGCTGCCATTATCATCGCTGCCGGCACTACATCGTGCAACGGCGGCAAGACAAATGCGCTGCAATCACAGATAGATTCGCTGTCGGCAGCAGATAGTTTGCACCAAGAAGATATTCGCCAGATGGCTGAATTTGTTACCGTTATGTCAACCGGACTGGATAGTATATCGGCTCAGGAAGGTGTGATACGTGCTCAACAGGGTACAGAAGGTCAGCGCTTAGACAAGAATTTGCTGCGCCAACAGTTAAATACGCTCGGACAATTGCTGCAGCGTCAGCGCGAGCGCATAGCTGAACTTGAAGAATAATAACTCGGCTTATGGGCAGCGTGTGAAGAAACTTATTGCTTACTACAAGGCTGAACTTGACAGTAAGGACAAGCAGATTGCCGATTTGAATGCACAATTGCAGGCAAAGAACACCGACATAGCAAAGTTAAACGAAAGCGTCGCCAATCTTACTACCTCAAATGAACAAATGGCCAGCACCATAGAAACGCAGAAGAAGACCGTGGCTGACCAGCAAACAACAATTAGTAACCAAGATGCGACAATACATACGGGCTTTGTTGCAATTGGCACATCGAAGGCTTTGAAAACTAAAGGTCTTATAAAGAAAGGGTTCTTGTCTAAGTCAAAGGTGCAGGTACAGAATCTTTCGGCTGAAGGTTTCGACAAGGTCGACATACGTAAATACAATGATGTGAAGCTCAATTCATCGAGTCCAACTATCATGACACAAATGCCGTCGGGCTCATATAGCATCACAAAGAATAGCGACGGTACGTCAACGCTTCATATTTCCGATCCTACAACGTTCTGGAGTGTGAGCAAATACCTCATCATAAAGCTATAATTATCTGCTTCACCATTAATATTGGGCAATCCGAAAGGATTGCCTTTTTTGGTTGTGTAGCATTTGTTGCAGTGAGTTTCTTACAGCATCGGCCTGTAATGGAAATAAAAATAAGTTGCAATTGATGCAAGATGATAAATTTTTGTATATTTGCAAAATGAGTACTTACAGACTTATAGCAATCATTTTTTTGCTTATGACAACATCAAATACATTCAGTCAAGTGCGTCCTGCTGCCAATGCGGGCAGTTTTTACAATGCTTCTCCCATGCGGCTCAGGGCAGAAATAGAGGGTTATTATGCTCATTGCGGCGACGTGAAGCCACGGGCAGACCTTGCTGCTGTTATAGTTCCGCATGCCGGTTATGTGTTTTCAGGTCAAGTAGCGGCCAAGGCTTTTGCCGCAATAGATACACGAAAGACCTACGATCGCATATTTCTGCTTGGTCCGAGTCATTATGTTTGGCTCGGAGGAGCATCGGTAAACTATCATAATGATGCCTATGCCACACCTTTGGGACAGGTAGCGGTTGACACAGTTACGGGCAAAAGGCTAAGCCAAAGTGAATCTTTATTTACCTATAACGCTAAGGCTCATGACCGTGAGCATTGTCTTGAGGTGGAATTACCATTGCTACAAGTGAGACTTGGCAGCAATATGCCTCCGATAGTGCCTATAATTATAAGTACAAATGATGTGGACGCACTTAGGCGTATGGCCAATGCGTTAAAACCATACTTCAACGAACACAACCTGTTTGTGGTGAGTAGTGACTTCAGTCATTACCCTTCATACGATGATGCCTGTCGTATTGACAGCCTGACCTGCCGCTCAATACTCACAGGAAAGCCAGAAGAGTTTATAAAATGTATAGAAAGCAATGAGCGTCTAGGCATAAGAAACTTGCAGACCAGTGCTTGTGGCGAATTTCCTATAACCACATTACTTTACATGCTCAATGATAACTACAAATTGAGTTGTCTTGATTATGCCAATTCTGGCTATGTAAAGGAAGCCGGAAAGAGTAGGGTGGTGGGCTATAATGCCATAATAGTGGAGCGAAAGAGTAATATAGTTACCGTTGAACGACAAGATAACACCACAGACAACGATTCACAATTCACACTGACAGAGGCTGATAAGATTCGGCTTCTGGCTTTAGCACGCTCAAGTATTTCTGCAGCTTTGGGTGGAAAGGAACAGGTTGAGGTCGGTAAATCAGCGGTTGAGCAGACTAAATGTGGTGCTTTTGTTACGCTGACCATAGGCGGAAGGTTGCGTGGATGTATAGGATATATAGGCGATGATATGGAATTGGGTACTGTGGTGAGCCATATGGCACGCGCCGCAGCACTTGAAGATCCGCGATTTCCACGTTTGACCAGGGATGAACTGTCACAGGTTAAGATAGAAATATCGGTGCTTACACCACTACTCCGCATTAAGTCGATAGACGAATTTCAGTTGCATCGTGACGGATTGCTTATACGTAAGGGCTATAGTAGCGGTACTTTCCTGCCCCAGGTGGCCAATGAAGTGAATTGGACAAAGGAGGAATTCTTTGGTCATTGTTCACGCGACAAGGCAGGTTTGGGCTGGGATGGCTGGCGCACGGCTGAGCTTTACACTTATAGAGCTATTGTGTTCAGTGAAAAATAAAAGCTTTGCCGGCCCGTGCTCTTTGTAGCATGAAGTTATAATCATAATTGTTTAGGTTGATGAAAGAGTGCAAATACTATGAGAAACTGAAAGAAGGACGCATCAAATGCATGCTTTGTCCGCATCATTGCATCATAACCGATGGCAGAAGAGGACGTTGTGGTAGCAGGCGCAATGATGGTGGAGTGCTCGTAAGTGATGTCTATGGATGTCCGTGTGCTATAGCTGATGACCCGATAGAGAAAAAGCCGCTTGTTGGTTTCCATCCTGGAACGCGTTGTTTATCAATAGCTTGCACTGGCTGTAATCTTCGTTGCTTTAACTGTCAGAATAGTAGTATATCGCAAGTAAAGCCCTACGAGGTGCATAATGCAGGGATATCGCCTGAAGAAGTTGTTGCCTTGGCAGAGAAATACAACTTATCAGGCATAGCATATACCTACACCGAACCCCTGACATGGATAGAATATATGATTGATACGGCACGAATTGCTCGCAAACATGGCCTTTGGAACATTTTGGTGAGTGCGGGTTATGTCTGTCAAAAGCCACTTAATGACTTGCTGCCATTCATTGATGCTGCTAACATAGACATAAAGTCGATGAATGATGATATTTATATGCGGCTTAACGGATGCCGCCTTCAGCCTGTACTTGATACGGTTTTGGCTCTTCATAAAGCTGGTGTCTGGTTAGAATTGACCAATCTACTTATACCCACAATTAATGATCGGCCAGAATTTATACGCAGTTTGTGCCGTTGGATTGTGGATAATGGTATGGCCAATCAGCCACTGCATTTCTCCCGTTTCTTTCCATATTACAGGCTTAACTATCTCTATCCTACGCCAATAAACACCCTAAGAATGGCTGAATGTATAGCTTATGAAGAAGGAATAAAGCAAGTATATCTTGGCAATGTGTAGTTCTGTTTGGTAATTTTTTATAACATCAGTATGCTATTATAGATAATAACCAATTGAAAACAAAAAATACCGCCACTGCAGCAATGCTGTCTAGTGGCGGTAAATAATATTTTTTAATTCTGAGATGTTACTTCTCAGGGGTCATTACCACTTCTATATGGTTGTTAGCCTGCAAAAGTTGCTTCAGGAAATTGGCAATCTTTTCAGGTGTTAGAGCTTCTACGGTCTTCTTGTAGTTGGTTTGCAGGTCTACGCCTGTTTGGATGTATTCGTCAATTACATCCATCCAGTGAGCGTTGTTCTTTGCTTGTTCGGCTGCATTTTTGAGCATATAGTCCTTCACTTTCTGTACTTTGTCGGCGTCAACCTTCACTGTGTTGTCCTTGATGCCCTTTGCCAGCAGGCTCAAAGCAAGGTCAACTTTGGCTGGATCCATAGGACAGTAAGCTTGAATCACGATATTGCTCTTGTCGCCACGGCGTGTTAGCCCGCCATAAGCACCAACAGAGTAGGCTGCACTGGCATCTTCGCGTATGTCTTTAAGGTATACCATGGAAAGAATTTGTGAAGCAGCGTCGGTCAGTATTGCATTATCGAGAGTGTAAGGGGCATCCTTATGCCATACTTCCAATGCAATACACTTAGGTGTTTCCATCTTGCGGGTGAACTTGTTTTCCACTTGTCCGTTGACATAACCTGGAAGTTGATTGTATTTTCCATCTGGTTTTGAAGCAGGAAGTGATGCCAGGTATTGTTCGATGAGTGGTTTCAAGGTTGCTTCATCTATGTTACCAACGAAGTAGAATGTAAAGTTGGCAGCGTTCTTGAGTCTTTCTCGGCCTATCTGCAGCATGCGATCGTAGTTGGCTTTAGCCAAATCGTTGACATTTAGCGGTGTGAACCGAGGGTTGTGTGCATAACACGTAACGGTAACAGAGTCAGAGAAGACACTCTCTGGATTAAGATCTTTATTCTTAAGTACAAGTTGTAGCTGGCTTTTTGTGGCATTATAGGCCACGGTATCAGCCTTAATATTGGTAAAATAGAGGTAATTGAGCTGGAACAATGCCTCTATGTCCTTAGGAACACACTGTCCACCTATGATGGTATAATAGTTACCAATTTGTGGTGACACGCTTACCTGCTTACCGTAGAGAGCTTTAGAGAGCTCGTTGTTGGTGAAGTTGCCAAGTCCGGCTGAGTTTATTGCTACGTCAACCAGTTTCAAGTTGGAATTATCAGTAGTGCCATAGAGGCCCTTTCCACCCTTTGCCACGCCTTGGAACACCACTTCATCGTCCTTAAAATCAGTCTTCTTGAGTACCACACGGGCACCATTACTTAGAGTGAACATCTTGTATCCCATGGTCTTGTTCTCTTTCTCGCCGGTTATCTTGCCCTTCTTGGGCATGGCTTCAGGTGCTATGAGTGGCTCGTTCTTTACATTGTCCACGTAGGCTTCTATGTTTTCCTTGCGCACTTCGGCAATAGCCTGCTCCATTTCAGCCGGTTTCAGGTACTGTTGGCCGTCTTTCTCTTGCTGGAAAGCAAATACCACAAGGTTGGTATCGCTCTCAGAGATAAGGCTTTTAGCCACCATATTGACTAAATCCACATTGATCAGAGGAATAACCTTTGTCTTCATGATGTCGGTATATTCCTCTACACTTGGTATTGGTTCACCGGCGAGATAATTTTCTGTATACTCGTTGCCGTATTCTGCATTCTTACGCTTGTTACGATTTGTATAAGCCTTGTCTATTGAGCTTATTATTTCCTCTTTGGAACGGTCGAATTCGGTTGGTGTAAAGCCGAAGCGGCGGGCCCGAAGAGCTTCACGGTATACGGCTTTCAAAGCCTCGATGTCCTTGCCCTCTTTAGGAATGGCTGCCAGCTGGAATGCATCCTTGGTCTTTGAGAGCATGTATTCGCCGTCGCCGGCATCAGCAGAGATGAACGGGCAATCTGGTTTAAGACTCAAATCGCTGAGCCTCTGATTGAGCATCATGGTAATAAGGCTCTTGGCATACTGTCCGAAGTAGTAGTCTATGTTCTTCTTTTCTTCGGGAGTATCGGCATCGTGCTTCATGTTTACGCTAATAATGGTGTAGCGTTGTTCTTTGTCCTTGTCCACGACGTATATTGCTTTGTCGTTGTCGGGAACAGGTTCATCAACTACTTTTGTAGCATTGGCGGGCACTTTGGCGTTGGCCCAGAGCTTCTTTATCTCTGATTCAATGTGGTTTACGTCAACATCGCCAACAACAATGATAGCTTGGTTGTCAGGACGGTACCATTTGCGGTAGTATGCACGCAGGAATTCAGGTTTGAAATTGTCAACAATGGACATCAGTCCTATTGGCATGCGATGGCCATACTTACTGCCCGGATAGAACAACGGCAACGAACGCTCATACATACGCTGTGTGGCTGTTGAGCGGAGCTGCCACTCTTGGTGGATTACACCGCGCTCCTTGTCTATTTCTTTGGCATCGAGGGTGAGACCGTTTGACCAGTCTTTGAGTATCAAAAGGCAAGAATCTACGGCTGTTTGTCGTTTGGATGGCACGTCGCATATGCGATATACGGTGCGATCAATGCTGGTGTAGGCGTTGAGGTCACTGCCAAATTCTACTCCTAGCGAACGAGTGTACTCCAGAAGCAGTGAGTCAGGAAAGTGCTCAGAGCCATTGAAGGCCATGTGCTCAAGGAAATGGGCGAGTCCGCGTTGGTTGTCGTCCTCCTGAATGGAGCCCACTCGCTGTGCGATATAGAAGTTTACGACATGCTCCGGATAGTCGTTGTGGCGGATGTAGTAGGTCAATCCGTCGCTCAACTTACCTATCCTTACGTCCTTGTCTACAGGAATTGGTGGCATATGCTGTGCCGAAACTAGTGTAACGGCAAAGAGAAGAGCCACTGTAAGTAAGTGTTTGATTTTCATATTATTGTTTGAAAATTGGTAAATTCTTTTAATTAGTGGTTCTATAACCGTAGTTATTGATTGAGTAAACGGCGGCTAAGATAGCGCACTGGGTACCATACGGCAAGCCATCCCACCACAACTACGGTTGCGAAAACAGCCACAACATCCCAAGGATGCACGCTTACGGGGTAGGCATCTACGACGAAGTTGCCGCTTGTGGAGCCCAAACGCACCAGTCCATACTGCTGTTGAAGCCAGCAAAGGAGTAGTCCAAGGGCTATACCAACTATGGCTCCTGCTGCCGAAATGAGTCTTCCTTCCAGTAGAAACACCCTGCTTATCTGCTTGTCTGATGCTCCAAGGTTGCGCAGAGTGGCTACATCGTCTTTTTTGTCGATGATAAGCATGGATAGCGAACCTATGATATTGAAGCATGCCACAAGCAGAATGAAGGTGAGGAAGATGTAGGCAATGAACTTTTCTATGTTCATAATGCGGAACGTATCGGCATGTTGCTCGTAGCGGTTCTGCACGTCGAAGCGTCCGTTGACAATGCTTTCCATCTTTGATTTCACCCTGTCCACGCTTTCTCCGGCCTTGAGTCTTATCTCAAGAGAAGTTATTTCGCCTTGCCGTTGGAATAACCGACGGGCAAAGGCTATGCTTGTAAGCAGTATATTCTTGTCGTATTTGCCCTGCTTTACTTGGAATACAACACCAGGAGATAGCAGAGAGTCGGCTACGAAAGCGGCTGTTGGATTAGTTGGATCGAACTGTCCGGCGTGCATTGGCGCAAATACTTCCATGTAGCCGTCCCATCTTGCGCCGAACCCCAGGCTCTGTGCCAACCCGATTCCGGGTATTCCGTAGTCCAGATTGGCCACATGCAGGTCGTAGCTTCCGTCTCCGTAGAGTATCTTATCAATGTCGGTAAGCCGCTCAAAGTTGTCATCTACTCCTTTTACCGTTACCACCGCCTGCTTGCCATGATAAACTGCAAGTGCCTGATCTTGCATAGACTCAGACCAAGTCTGCACTTCCGGCATTTGTTTTATTTGCGTCAGCACCGGATCGTCGGCCATAATAGTCTTTCCTTTTATAGGAACCACTTTCAGTTGTGGGTCGAATGTGGTGAAAAACGATGCCACCAAGTCGCGGAAACCGTTGAAAACACTCAGTGTTACCACCATGGCCATGGTGGCAACAGCTACTCCTGCCACGGAGATGCCGCTTATCACGTTGATGGCATTGGTGCTTTTCTTTGAGAATATGTATCTTCTGGCTATGAAGAACGGAAAGTTCATTTCTTACGGATTACCTAATTCTTGGAGCTGACTGGTTTGTCTTGCCGTCTGTTGCCTGTAGCTTTTATTTCTTGAGTAGCTCATCTATGTGCTCGATATAGTCGAGACTGTCGTCGAGGAAGAATCTAAGCTCGGGCACAATGCGCAACTGATTGCGTACGCGACGGCCAAGATCGTAGCGCACAGTCTTTTCGTTTGTGCGTATATTCTCAATTATTTCCTCGGCTTTCTCACTTGGGAAGACGCTCAGATAAGCTGTGCAGATGCTCAGATCAGGGCTTATCCTCACCCTCGTTACGCTTATCATGACGCCGTGAGTCTTACGAGTCTCGGCTTGAAATATTTCGGCCAGCTCTTTCTGGAGTAGTCTTGCTATGCGGTTTTGTCTTGTTTCTTGCATGATAATTATAGTGTTTTATTACACATTTCCTTGCAAAGTTAAGCAAAACCAGCCGTTTATGGCTATGAATAGTGGTTATCTTATCATACATTAACTTTTTTGCCATTGAGTGATTGGCAATATAGAACATGGCAAAACCTA
Organism: uncultured Prevotella sp.; assembly: GCA_964623995.1. Classification (GTDB taxonomy): domain Bacteria; phylum Bacteroidota; class Bacteroidia; order Bacteroidales; family Bacteroidaceae; genus Prevotella. Next base: position 20,885 of record CAZUWO010000031.1, read on the forward strand.
TGCTTTCTGATTTGAAAACCGTTGCTTTGCGGTGCTTAAACCTATGGCTTAGGCTTCAAGAAGGATTGGTTTTATGTTGCTTTTTAATAGGTTTGGCTTATGCAAGCCAAGCCATTTGCTTGTCAGCAGCCTTCCTTTTCCCTCACCAAATAGACTGGGCGGTGCTTGGTTTCATTGAAAATGCGTCCCAGATATTCGCCAATAATGCCCAAAGCCATCAGTTGCAAGCCGCCGAGGAATAGCACTGTTATGATTAGGGTGGGGAAGCCGTGGACCGGTTCTCCTATTATGAGGGTCTTACAGAGCACATAGAGCATGTAAATAAAGGCTACAGCCGACACCAAAAGACCAACTATTGCTGATATGCGGAGTGGGGCCGTGGTGTAGGAAGTGATGCCCTCGATGGCTAGATTGAGTAGTTTGCGGTAGTTGAACGACGACTCTCCGTGTATTCTTGCACCCTGTTTGAATTCTATTTCCTTCTTTTTAAACCCTATCCAGCAGTAAAGTCCCTTGGTGTATCGTTCGGTTTCGCGCAGTTGTCGCATAGCGTCTATGCACTTGCGGTCTAGCAATCTGAAGTCGCCCACGTTGGGAAGAATGTCTATTTTAGCCATTCTTTGCAGCATTTTGTAATAAGCGAGTGACAGCTTGCGGCGCAACCAGCTTTCTTTTCCTCGGTCAGTGCGCTTGGCGTATATATCGTCGTAACCTTGATTCCATAGATCAACCATGCCCGGAATTACGCTTACAGGGTGCTGAAGGTCTGCATCCATGATCACAGCACAGTCTCCCGAGGCGTGATCGAAGCCCGCAAGCATCGCGGCTTCCTTGCCAAAGTTGCGAGAAAGGCTAACATATTCCACCCGCTTGTCCTTCTCCCGCAATTTCTTAATGGCTTCCAGTGTGCGGTCGGTGCTGCCGTCGTCAACCAAAAGAAATTCTCCATCATAACCGTTGAGGCTCTCGAAGGTGCTGTTTAAGGCTTCATAGAGAGGTTCTATGTTGTCTTGCTCATTGTGGCAGGGTATGATTACTGTTATTTTTTTCATTTTTTCACCACTTTAATTCGGTCCTTTCCTACTATCCACACGCAGTCATAGCCTTTGTTTAGCTTCTCTTCGGTCAGCCGGTTAATGCTTTTAGTGGTTGCATCCTTATAATAAATGGTTGTGTCGCCGAACTCTTTTGGCCATTTGTAGCCCGTAATTTGCAGTACCGACTTGCCCCAACCGAAAGCTTCATCGGTCGGAACGCAGAAAGAAGAGTATTTGGGATAGTCGTCTTTGATAATGATACTGTAGGCTTTGTTAACGGGACTGCCGGTTCCTCTTGCCACTTCACGAGCTATTTCTATGCCGGGCAGCGATGTTTGCCAAGCCATATACCAGTGGTGTATGGCCGTAATGAGAGCCGCTGCCACATAGAATGCAAACAGAATCGAGACAGTTCGTCTTCTGATTGTAGTGTTGTTTAGCAACCATCCAACCATGAGTGCGGCCATTCCAAGCGAAGAATAAGCGTTCATTAGGCTCATGGCTATGAGCAAATTGGGCAATGCTGCTATCACGAGGCATACAGTCAGTCCGATTATTTGTCTGTTGCGCCACGCCTTAGGATTGCCTATCAGCACGCAAACTATGAATGGGGCTGACATGATAAAGGTGATGCCAACGAGCAAAAGATTCCGGCTCGGAGCATGAAAGAGGGCTAAAAAGTCGGTCGCAGTCCATGTATAGCCAAGCCATTTGGCCAAACCAGACAATTTTGAGCTAAGACTTCGCATTTCTTCCAGATGCTCATAGCCACCTGAATCATAGTAAGGAAGCGACAGTCTCACAACTCCGTAGACTACGGCAAGACCTAATCCGTAGACAATATGGCGCATAAAAACTTGCTTATCTGTCTTGTTGAAGGCGTAACCCATGATAGGTGCTACCACAGACCATGCAAGTCCGTTGTCTTTACTGAATGTTGCCATGAGCACAAATAAAAGCCACAACACTATGCGCTTTCCACCTTTGGCCGACAGATAGAAGTATATTGAAAGAAGACCGAACAGATGGCAGTAGCTCTGATTAAGTGCATCAACACTTAATACCGTAGCCAGCATGCATGGAGAGATGTAGAAGAAGACTGTGGCAATGGCTGCAGCGCCTTTTTTTACACTGAGTTTGCGGGCCAGTACATATACAAGGGCAGTGCTGCCAAGGTGGGCCAGCAGTATGAGAATATGGTTAAGAGTGGGGTATAGTTTGTAGTTTATGCCGTTTACATAACCCATCATTGCGTCGAAGGGCCTCCAAGTGGTTCCTACAGGCAGTATGTAGGTCATAAAATTGGGGTCGTAGTTGGGCGATGATAGAGTGTTCCAGTCATCGAAAGTGGGCATGACGAGAAGTGTGCCCCAAATGAGAAAAGGCAGTGTAATGGCTATAACCCATAGCCAACGCATTGACTTGTCGGCATTGTTCATCAGTTAACGATAGCTATTTTGCATACTGTTCCGCTCTCTCCGCTTTCGGTTGCGGTCTCAACCATATATATTCCGCTTGCCACCCGCTTGCCTTTCTTGTCGGTTCCGTCCCATTGGAAGCTGCCGCCATTGCTCTTTCCTTCGGCCACAAGGGTGCCATTTGTTGTTACTATCTTCACATCGGCATTGTAACTCAGGCCAACTATGGTTATGGGGCCTGTATATCCGGGGCGCACAGGATTGGGATAAGCGTATGTTACATCCTTATTCATCTCCGGAACTGGTTCTGTGGCTCCGCTCTGATAAGAACACAGGCCGTTGTCGGTGCCGAAGAATACTTCGCCTGTGGTTTGATTTATGGCTATAGACCTAACAAAGTCGGACAGAAGACTGCTGTTTTCTGATGTGAAATGGGCCTCCTGGGTCATGTTATCGCTGCTAATGAGGAACACTCCGCTGCCATTAGTGCCAAACCACTTACGTCCGCCACCGTCGATGGCTATACTTGTTATATCCACATTGGCCAAAAGATAGTCAGCAAGGTTAGTTCCGTCATTGCGAGGCACCTTTACTTGAGTGAAAATATCACTTCCCGACGATATGTCATTGGGTGTAAGGAGCATTGGCCCCACGTTGGTTCCTATCCAGATGTTGTTGTCTTTGTCCTCAACCACGCATCTTACGCCACCGCCTACCGATACAGTAGTGCCGTCTTCGTTGACAAAAGTGGTGTATACCTTTATGGCATCGGTCGACGGTTGATAGCATGCAAGGGCTGCAGAATACCAGAAATCATTGACAAACCAAAGCAGACCACGACTGTCCCATATGGGTTTTACCATATTGTCCATGCTCTGTCCGGCTACTGTTCTCATGAGTTCTATCTTGTGGTGGGGTGTCCACTGTCCGTCTTTAGAGTAAAACAGCAGGGTGGAAGATGGTGCAACACTGTTCATTACCCACTGGTTGCCTTCCCTGTCGAATATGGTTCCGGTTGTGAGCACATAGTCATGGTTTGGCGTAGGCAGTGTGGCTGCCGACTGTAGGGGTGAGTTGTTGTAGTTCCATACACGGGTGAACTTCAGGTTATTAAATTCATAGAGTCCCGATTGGCATGCCACGCTCAGGTGGTTTGGGTCGGTCGGGTCTACGTCGAAGCCGTAAATGGAGGAGAATCTGTATCCTGTTTTGCTGTTTATTTCGTCGTAAGTGTCGCTGAAAGTCCACTCATTGCCATCGTAAACCTGTATGAGTCCGGGTTGTTCTACTCCTGACCTTTGACCAGTGGCAGTGTAGAGCTTGCCGTTGATGAACTTTATCAGACCAAAATAGTTAAGTCTCGGACCTCCCGGATTCAGCTTACTGACCTCAGCAAGCAATTCAGGATCGACAGAATTGTCACGGTAAACGTATTCACCCACGCGTTTCCAGTTGTTAGGATCAAGCAGATTGTCGGTCAAAGCTGCACGGTACAGACCATTGGAGGAGCTTGCTGCATAGATGAAATTGCCTTCAATGTAACTGTAATCCACCCTGAAGCCGAGGTTGTATGTGTTGGTTATCTGTTCCTGTGCAACGTCAATATTGAGCAGTCCAAAGCCTGTGCTTATGTAGGCTGTCCTCCCATACATGTAGATTGAGTTCACAGTCTTGTCTGCTGTCATGGTTTTCGAGTAGTAGTCGGGCAGGTTGGATATGTCGCCTTTGCGGTTCAGCAAGTCAATGTTGCCGTTATTGTAGATTATTACAAGTTTGCCGGCAGCACTGTTCCAACCTATTTTGGCTATATTACTATCTGAAAGACCATTCGTCTTATCGTAAGTGGTGATGCTATTGTCGTTTCTGTTGTAGGTGTAAAGGTCGTTTGAGGCCAAGACATAGAGCATATTGCCGTCACGCTCTATCCAGTTCACGTCGCTGTAGGCCATATAGGCTTTCCATGTTCCGGTTTGTGCCAGCGCGGTTGTAACTGCTCCGACAGTCAGAATGAGTATGATTGCAATTCTCTTCATTTGCTTTTGGGTTTGTTATTGCTTTCCTTTCAGATAGGCGGCCAACTTTTCCACGGCGTGTGCACGGTGGGATATGTGGTTCTTTATGGCTTCACCGAGTTGGGCAAAACTCTCATTGTAGCCGTCGGGAATAAATATCGGGTCGTAGCCGAAGCCCTCTGTGCCGTGCTTCTCGGTGGCAATGGTGCCTTCTACCTTGCCTTCGAAGATGTGCTCGGTCCATTTGCCGTTGCCGTCCTTCTCTAATAACGAAATAACGGTGCGGAATCTTGCCCGCCGGTTGTTATTGTTTGCTAATTTCAACAATAGCTTTTGCATGTTGGCCTCACTGTTATGGTCGGTGCCTTCAGCGTAACGGGCGCTGTGTACGCCAGGTTCGCCGCCCAGGGCGTCCACTTCCAGACCAGTGTCGTCAGCAAAACACGGCACGTTATATTTGCTACTGACGTAGTGACTCTTTATTCTTGCGTTGGCTTCGAGCGTATTGCCGTCTTCGACTATGTCGTCGTGGCAGCCAATATCAGCAAGAGAGACAATCTGGAACTGTGGTCCCAGAATGTCGCGAATCTCCTCCAGCTTGTGCTTATTGTTGGTTGCGAATACTATTTTCATTGCTTTTACTTCTCAGTTTGGGACTGTTGGTCCTGCATTAGTACCACATTCTTGTGCTTCTTGCGGTCCTTGTCCTTTATCTTCACCTTCATTTCGTCGAATCCTTCACCATAAACGCCAACCACGGCGCTCTGTGAAACGAAGGCATTAGGGTCGATAATCTTTATCAGTCGCTGCATATTCACACTCTCTCGCTTGCGAGCCAGTATCAGCAACACCTTTACTTCCTTTCCGGTATACCAGCCATAGCCGTCGAGTATGGTAACTCCGTGGTCCATCTGCATGCCTATGGCATTGGCTATTTCCTGATACTTGCGCGAGATGACCATGAACTGAACGCTCTGCCGGCGTGCGTTCATCACGTAGTCGAGTACAAAGTTCTCTATCACCATGGTGCAAAGACCGAACACTACCTTGTGTATGCGCTGCAGAGGCTCACCAAATTCGGGAATGAACATACAGCAACCTATTATGCAAAGGTCAACAATGATGAGCACTTGACCCAGTGACAGGTTGTAGTATTTGTTTACGCAGGCTGCAATAATATCGGTTCCGCCGGTCGAGCCGTTATTTAGGAACACCATAGCGAGTGCTGTTCCGGTGAAGGAACAGCCTATAACGAGCGACATAAACGCCTGGCCTGGCCCCAGAATCTGGTAGAACCGGCCCGTGTCGGGGTCGGTCATGAGTATCTGGGCATACTTAAGCATTAGGTAAAGCATGCAGATGGCGTATATGGTTTTGGTCATAAACTTCAGCCCAAGTACCTTAAGAGCCATCAGTAACAGCAGTATGTTGATGAA
>CAZUWO010000032.1:0-25587 GCA_964623995.1 uncultured Prevotella sp.
ACAAGAGCGTTACCGAGAACACCCGCGTAAGCTATCCTATCTACCACATTAAGAACATACAGCGTCCTGAAAGCCAGGGCCCAGCTGCAAAGCAGGTTATCTTCCTGAGCGCTGATGCATTCGGAGTACTGCCTCCAGTTAGCATTCTCGACCCAGAGCAGACTAAGTATTACTTCCTCTCTGGCTTCACAGCAAAGCTCGCTGGTACAGAACGTGGCATCACTGAGCCTACTCCTACATTCTCAGCTTGCTTCGGTCAGGCCTTCCTTGAGCTGCATCCTACTAAGTATGCTGAAGAGTTGGTTCGCCACATGCAGAAGAGCGGCGCCAAGGCATATCTGGTTAACACCGGTTGGAACGGCACTGGCAAGCGCATTTCTATACGCGACACCCGTGGCATCATAGACAGAATACTTGACCATGAGATTGACAAGGCTCCTTCAAAGAAGATTCCTTACTTCAACTTCACTGTTCCTACAGAGCTCGAGGGCGTAGATAGCTCTATCCTCGACCCACGTGATACCTACAAGGATCCAGCTGAGTGGGACAAGAAAGCTCGCGATTTGGCTGCACGCTTCATCAAGAACTTCAAGAAGTATGAAGGCAATGAGGCCGGCAAGAAGCTTGTTGCCGCAGGCCCAAAGCTTGACTAAGTTCGGAAAGTAACAATAGTAACACTATGGCCCCACTTCCCTATACAGGGGAGCGGGGCTTTTCTTTTTCATCATAAAAAGGCGTAAAAGCACTTGTACGCTAAGAAGAAAAAGACTATATTTGCATCAAAACTAACAAATCAATACAAACAAACTGCGAAACCTATGAGAAAGATTATCGTAACCGTAGCACCGGTAGCACATCTCGGACACGAGATACCGGAGGGCTGTAAAAATCCTCTTTCACCTGAAGAGATAACCGAAGACGTACTCAACTGCTATAAAGCAGGAGCTTGTGAGGTGCATTTGCACACCCGTAACCTTAAGGGCGAGCCCACATTCGAGCTCGACGTGTTCCGCGATACAATACATCGCATCCACGAACAGTCTGATATGATAATACAAGGGTCCACTGGTGGTCTCTCCTCACTGTCGCTTGCAGAGCGCTGTGTCAGTCTTAACGTGCCCGAAGTTGAGGTTGCTTCGCTCAATATGGGGTCGGTAAACTTCGGCGAAAGTGTATATATCAACACTCTGCCCGATATACGTTACTGGGCAAAGAGAATGAAAGAAACCGGCGTTGTGCCCGAAATGGAGCTCTTCGACCTAAGTATGGTGGAAACATGTACACGCCTTGCCGACGAAGGAGTGCTGAAACGGCCACTAAATTATAACTTCTGCGTGGGTCCAGGCGGTTCAAGTAACCTCTCGGCAACAGGCCGCAACCTCGTATTCCTTAATGAACTGCGCGAGCCAGGCACCACTTGGGGCATCACCCACGACAGCATGCAGGACTTCCAAATGCTGGCTTGCGCCATCGCAATGGGTGCCAACGCCGTAAGAATTGGCTTTGAGGACAGTTTCTATTATCAGCCAGGCAAGGTTGCTCACAGCAATGCCGAACTCGTAGAGCGCCTCGTTCAGCTCATCCGTGATATGGGTTGCGAACCGGCAACACCTGCTGAGGCACGTCAGATGCAGGGCATTCCACAACTGAAATAAGCACATTAAATGATTGGAAAGAACCAAAGGATGGTCGTCTTTGACGACGATCCCACCGGAATACAGACCGTTCAGGGTTGCCTGCTCATAACAGACTGGAAGGAAGACAACGTACGCAAGGCCATGGAAGATACGGTACCGTTCTTCTATATCCTCACAAACACGCGCGCTATGACCCGCGACGAGGCCGCAAAGGTTATTCGTGAGGCCATGGAAATGGTGCTAAAGGTGAACGAAAGCTTTGGTTACAGGCTCATAATTGTTAGCCGAAGCGATTCATGTTTGCGTGGACATTTCCCTCTTGAGACTGATGTCATGAGGCAAGTACTCTGCGAGCACAACATAAAAGTGTGGCCAAAGGTTACATTTTGCCCTGCTTTCATAGAGTCGGGGCGAGTTACCATAAATGGGATACACTACATGAAGAACGGCGACAAGCTCATTCCGGTGTCAGAAACCGAGTTTGCCCGCGACAATGTATTTGCCTACCACACGTCGGTTCTTAAGGATTACATAAGCGAAAAGGGTGCCAATCCTGACGAATACGAAATAGTTGACGCGTCAACCTACGACGATTTGTACCGTTATGACGCCAAGTTGGCCAAGGAAACCGAGAACTTCGACGGCGCGGTGGTTATCCGCAGCTCGTCGTCACTGCCTAAAGCAATAAGCCGAATCAGTGACCAGCCCTACCTTAGCCGCACTATTCTTAAGCGCCCCGACGTACCAGGATTCTTCATTGTTGGCTCTCACGTGCAGAAAACCACACGCCAACTCAACATGCTTTTGGAGCAAAAAAACACCCAAGGCATTGAGGTCGACGTGGAAAAAATTCTCCACGAGCCACAGGTAATGATGAATGACGCCATCAGTCGCATTAGTAAGACAGCCGAAATGGGGCTCACTCCAGTGGTCTATACATCAAGGAAAGAGGTCAGACTGGCCGATACCGACCAGCGACAGCACCTTGGCCAGACCGTGTCAGACTTCCTTGTAGCCATTGTAAGTAAGCTACCATACACTCCTTCCTATCTTGTGGCAAAGGGAGGCATCACCTCCAACGACATAATGACAAAGGGATTAGGCGTCAGAAGCGCACGAGTGCTTGGACAAGTCATCAACAGCGTGCCATGTGTTATGACCGCTCAGTTCCCTTATATTATATTTCCAGGAAACGTTGGCAACGACAATTCGCTTGCCGAGATATACAAAAAACTGAACATAGGGGCGCAATAAGCGGCGCCCCTATGCCTTTATTCCTTTATAATAGGCTTTTCAGGATTGATAAAAGCGAAAAGCACCGCGCTCACAATAAGCGTTCCCGATATCATGAACAATGGCAGATTGTAGTTGCCTGAGGCATCTACAAGATAGCCAAACAGTATGCCGCAGCAGAAGCCACCAATGTTTCCGGCCGTATTCATTGCACCAGAAACAGAGCCGGCAAACTGCTTTCCAAGGTCGATACATAAGGCCCAAGCACTCGGAAGCATCAGGTCGAAGATGCCGAAACACAGCGACAGGAATACAAACACTGCCATCTTGCCCGGTATCAAAGCTGCCAATATCATGCAAACTGCCGATACTGCCAGAGCCACAGAGCCAACAGCCTTGCGCCCTATCTTGACTCCGTAGCGCTGAGTGAGGTGGTCTGTAAGGTAGCCACCGCTGATATTGCCTATCATACTCATCACAAACGGTACCGCAATGGCGTAAGTCAGCTCCGACTTTTCAAAGCCACGGCCCAGCTCCATGAATGTTGGGAACCAGCTAAAGAAGAACCAACTGCCAAAGGCATAAAAGAAATACATGCCGCATATAATCCAGAACTGACGGTTATGGAAAAGCTGCGACCATGGAATCTTTTGCTTTTCGGCCGGCTTTTCGGATGAAGTCTCAGCCACAGGCTTGTCCCTATAGAACCAGTACCATACTATGGCCCAGACCACTCCCAGTGCTCCCAGCAGGTAGAAAGCCTCGCGCCAGCCCACCATTGTCATTACCGGAATTACCACAAAGGGCGTCAAGGCTCCGCCCAAACGGGTGGCAGCCCAGATGAATCCCTGCGCACGGCCCACCTTCTCCTTAGGAAACCAGCGGCTTATTACACCGGTAGAGCATGGCGAAGAACCGGCCTCGCCCACTCCGAACATGAATCTTATGATGAGCAAAGACACAAGCCCGGTGGCCAAACCCGTGAAGCACGTAAAAGCTGACCACCATAGCACAATCAGCGTGAGCACCTTCCGGTGGCCGTGACGGTCGCCAAAGGCTCCCATAGGCATCTGCATCAGCCCGTAAGAGAGTATGAACGCACTCTGAACCCAACCCCATTGCAACGGCGTAAGGCCAAGTTCGTCCATGATAGTGGCTCCCGCCACGCTTATATTGATACGGTCCAGGAAGGTTACCATGCCCAAAATTACGAGCATGGCAAGTATCGCGTCGCGCCGTTTCATTTCTTCAGTGTCTTCAAGAAGTTGCGAAGGCCTTCTACTCCAAGCTGAGGACTCGACAGAACCGGCTTGCCCGTGAGCTCAGACAATGGCTTTTCCATTGCGGCCATCGAGCCTTGAGCTAGCACAAACACGTCAACATCGTCTTTTATCCGCTTTGCGGCCTCGGCGATGAGGCGGTTATGCGTTTCCTTATCACCGCTCTGACCTGCTGCAAAAGCGCCATCGGCCAGTCCTCTCACAATTTCTATCTTCTTTCCTGCCTTTGCGGCCTCGCCCTCAACAAGGTTGCAAGTCGGCTCAAGTGTGGTAGAGAGGGTCGAAATCACACCTATTCTCTGCCCCATCTGCACAGCCTTGGCTGCCATAGGACGGTCAATGCGGAACACTGGTATTGTGGCTATCTTGTCATTGCCGAGATCTGCTATCTCGCCAACAGAGGAACAAGTGTTGAAAACCACATCGGCGCCATTGTCGGCAGCGGTCAAATAGTAGGCAAGAAGGCGTCTACGAACGGCCGGAGTCACCTTTCCGTTGGCTATAACCTCCTGTATCAGAGAGTCGTCGGCTATGTGATTCAACTTCACTTCAGGCAGAACTTCCTTGAAAATCTTGGTCAATGGCTCCACCAAAGCCATTGCCGTATGCACACAAGTTACTTTAATCATTGCTTTAGTATTTTTAATTTTAGATTGTTACTGCAAAGTTATCAAAAAGAATTGACAGCAGGTTACTTTTTATTAGGAATTAACTTCAAGGGACCGACGATTTGCTTTTGCCGCTCAAAACAGTTGGAAGTAAAAGACTGTAGGGCCAATATTTGACCCGTAAATGGGTGCTTTTGAGGTTCTAAACCATAAAAACAGAAGGGCAAAACCACTGATTTCTCTAACGGTTATCGAACTATGGAAAGTGGACAACAATTGATGCGCAATGGGGCAACAATTGAGGACCATTAGGACATCAATTGAAGGCCATTAGGGCATCAATTGAGGGACGTTGGCTAAAGGTGTGCTTTTAAGTTGCGATTTGGAGGTTACAGGCCTTCAGAGAATGTGGCGGAAAAGGTCGTTGAAGGTGGAAAAGCTTTGCTCTGAGAGCGGTTTTGCCGCGTCGTGAATCCAGTACAGGGGCAGGTCACGATACATTGAGGCCACGAGAGTAAAGGTACTGGGGGCTCCTATCAAGTAATCCATGTGGGAAAGGAGGCAAAGGTCATCGCCGGGATTGCCGTTTGGAAAGGTCACGCTGCCCAAAGCTTCGGTGAAAGCCGCACGGTTGAGGTGCGGATCGTTGCCACAAATAAAGACGTCGACATTGCTTTCGGGGTGCAAAGCCATAAACTGCCTAACCAGATTGATGTACTGCTCGTCGGAGAACATGTAAGCTCCGCCATTCCATGTGGCGTAATCGCCGCGGCGTATGTGCAATCCCAGTCGCAGATTGCCCCCAGGCGAGGCCTCAAGTTGCCTGGCCACGCTCTCCTCTACCTCAGGAATGAAGGCAAAAAGCTGCTTTATCTCTTCCTTGTGGCGCAAAAACAGGTCGTAGAACCGTACAAACCAGCCCTCAACCACACAGGTTTTGTGGCTCTCCATAAACGCCATGTTGGCCGAATAGTCGGCATCCGGCTCATCGAACCTTACCACAGGCATCAGCCGCGTAAGCATTCCGAGCTTGCCAACAAGATACATCAGGAAGTTGTGATTACGCGTATGGCCTATCCGAAAGTAAGGATACTTATAGGCAAAGCGCATGGACACGACGCTGCGGCCGTGCTCTTTGGCCCAGGAATATACATGACCAAACTGCAAAAGGTTATTGCACATGCGGCCGCGGTCGTAAGCAAATATCATGATAATGGTTGGTTTATAAGGTTGATTCTGTATTTATTGGTCCTCACAATTAGTCATACTATAGACCGGAAGCAATGCCGCCCTACAAGAGAGACGGCTCATCCGTGGCCGCATAAAGGCTTTCCGGAGGCATCGGGCCGCAGCTTTGGCATCACGCTCACGCCGTGCCGTAGCCAGCTATATAAGCCCTTTCTCCCGCTTTATCACGTCGAGTGGGCGCAAGTCCACACGCCCAGTCTTCTCGTCATAGCGTATATTGAACTCCTCATGGGTGCGTTTCCAGCGCTTGTGGCTCCACAAGTAGATGGCCGGATCACTTATTATGTCCTGCTCCAGCCGACGGAAGTAATCGTCGGTAAGCCCATAGTCGGCCACTGTCTTGGGCTCGCGGGTCATCAGTTGAAACTCACAGTTGTAGTGTCCGCGGCTCTTCCGCGTTACGTGGGCATAGAAACAGGCGTGGTTCATGTGCTTAATAATACGCTCTGCACCTGTAAACACGGGCGTGTCGTGGTGCAAGAAGGGCAGCCAGTGGTGTATATTGTTCCAGAAAGGCCTCTGATCGGCTATCCACCCTACAACTATGGCCTTGCTGTCGCGGCTGTAGGCCACGAGTTTTCTTAGCGATTCGGCCACCGGAATGCAGAGAGCGTTTTGCCGTTCGCGCACATAGCGGAACAAGTGGTCCATGGCCTCGTTCTCCAAAGGGTGGTAAAGCTCGAGACATTGCACCCCTTCGGGCACCCAATAGGGCAACGACGTTATCCACTCCCAGTTGCCATAATGGCCCAAAAACACTGAGCACGACTGGCCTTCTGTTAGTATCTGCGACATGGTTTCGGTGCCACTGAATGTCATTCTGCGCTTAAGCTGGGCCGGCGACATGGTCATCAGCTTCACGGTTTCTACGAAATAATCGCAAAACCAATGGTAAAACGCCATCTCTGTGCGGCGTATCCAAGCCTCATCCTTATCGGGAAAGGACTCTGAAATGTTCTTCCATATAACCTTGTGGCGGTATTTCACCACCCGCGCCATAAGGAAACAAAACGCATCTGACAGTGCATAGAGCAACCAAAATGGCAGCAGCGAGAGCAGATACCACAGGGTGTAGGATACGGCATAGGTTATTTTGTGCTTCATGGCATTAGCTTATCGTTGACCATACGCCACATATACTGATAGATTATGGCCTTAAGCTCACGCTCCATCTGGGCCTGTTGCGGCACGCGGTCTATGAGATTGTGCTCCATAAGCAGGTCGTTGAGGCTGTACATGCCCACCACCTTGTGGCCGTCGAACTGCATTGTGTAGCCATACTTGACGTATTGGTATACGCCATTAAGGTAATTTACGGCATAAGTATCTGCTTCCGGCGTGGCAAAGAGGTCACAACCGAAGCTGAGATAGGGTTTAGGGTAGCGCAGAAGGCCGAGAACCGTTGGCAGAATGTCTATTTGCTGAGCCACGGCATTGCGCATTCCGGGCTTGAACAGATCGCCACTGGGGTCAAAAATAATGATAGGAGAGCAGAAACCGCCTATATCTGTCTGGTACTGCTTATGGTCGCTGAGGTTGGTATGGTCGCTTGTGAGCACGAATATGGTGTTACGGAACCACGGTTGGCGCGATGCGGCGCGGAAGAACTTGCCTATAGCCATGTCGGTATAGCGTATGCACTTGTGTATTGCTATGCCTTCCTCGGGGTAAACGTTCTTGTATTTTTCCGGAATAACATAGGGAGTATGGCTGCTTACCGTAAAACAAGCCGACATAAATGGCTGTTTCATTGTGTTGAGTTTAGCACACCAGTACTGCAAGAAAGGCTCATCCCAGATGCCCCAATGCCCATCGAAGTCGGCGTCTCCGCCAAAACGCGGGTCGCTGTCGTAGTCTTGACGCCCATAATACTGCTGGAATCCGGTCTTGTTGGCAAAAGCCAGAAAGCCCATACTGCCGCGATTGGCCCCATGAAAGAAGCTTGTGGTGTAGCCTTCCTTGGCCAACAGTCCGGCCATACCAGTGTAAGTATTCATAGAAGCCGGCGTAAGCACAAAGGGCTCAACAAACATTGGTATGCCGCAAAGTATGCTTGGCATGCCGTCTATGCTCTTGCGGCCGTTGCAGAATGAGTACCTATAGGTGGCGCTACGGGCAACAAGCGAGTCTACACATGGCGTATAGCCCTTATATTTGCCGTCGAAATACATCTTGTTAAGTGCGCCAATGTACTCCCGACCGAAGCTTTCCACTATGATAACCACCACGTTCTTTTTCAGCATAGGACCGGTAGCGGTGGGCTTATGTATAGGATTGAACACGGCTTCGGCCTGCTTCGGTCCTGCATAATAGTCGGGAACACTGAACACACTCTTGCCTATTGTGCGCAGCATGGAGAAAGGCGTGTTGAGCACAAGGGCACATTCAGTGGGCCTATCCACATACTGGTTGGCGTTGTTGATGGTTATAGGACGTATGCCTGAGCCAAGACCGCCACGGCAAGCACCTACTCCGAGGGGCACAATGGCCACAAGAAGCACAAGGTTGACAATGCCAAAGCGCAGCCGTTGAGACACTGTGGCGTACTGAGATACACGACATTTGGGATGGACATATAGCTTAGCCATGGCCCAAATAACCACTATGGCCAGCAGAAGCAGGTACCAATGGCCCAAGAGTTCGCCCCAGAAGACGTCGGCAAGGTTGGTTTCGTTCTGGAATTCATGGAATACGCTCGTGGTGGTGCGGCGCAGGGTGTAGGGGAAATAGACCGAATCGCAGAGATTTACCACAAAAGCAAACCCGTTTACCACAACAAACAGCCACTTGCACACCTTGTTATAGACATCGTTTTGCTTGAGCCACAATGGGAACATCATCATGACGATGTAAAGAATGTTGGTGTAAGTAATGGCCGAACGGTCGAAAATGTAGCCTCCATAGAACATGGTGGCCAAGTGACTTAATGTCAAGTCTCCCTGGAAATAGCTGTAATTTTCGAGCAAGAACTCAACTCTTGCTATCAGGTAGACGACAAAGGCCATGATGATATTAATCAGCATGGCCAGGAATGGAGCCAGCTCCGTGTGGAGCAAACCTATGTATTTCTTCATGAATTACAAGTTTTTTATTCAGAATAATTCAGTTATCAACACCCAAAATCAAGCCTTAGCTAAATAGACTGCATGTCGTGCAGCTTCTTATAGTAGCCATTCAGGGCCATCAACTCATCGTGACTGCCCCGCTCTACTATCTCTCCCTCGTGAAGAACGCATATTTCATCGGCATTCTTTATGGTGGAAAGGCGGTGGGCTATGGCCACAGTGGTGCGCGTTTTCATAAGTCTTTCGAGCGCATCCTGTACCAACCGCTCGCTCTCGGTGTCGAGAGCCGACGTTGCTTCGTCGAGAATGAGAATCGGAGGGTTCTTTAATATGGCGCGGGCTATGCTCACCCTCTGCCTCTGACCACCACTAAGCCGTCCGCCCCGGTCACCTATGTTGGTGTCGAAGCCTTTCTCCGAGCTCATAATAAAGTCGTAGGCGTTGGCTATACGTGCCGCATTCTCAACGTCGGCTCGGGTAAAGTTTGTAGCCCCGAAGGTGATATTCTTGTAGAATGTGTCGTTAAAGAGAATGGCTTCCTGATTTACATTGCCTATCAACTGGCGCAAATCGTGAAGGTCTATATCCTTAACGTTTATGCCGTCTATTAGCACTTCGCCCTCCTGAGCATCGTAATAGCGCGGGATAAGGTCAACAAGCGTAGACTTGCCGCTGCCACTCTGGCCCACAATGGCAATGGTCTTGCCCTTAGGTATGGTGAGATTAATATGCCGAAGCACATATTTCAGCTTCGGTTTGCCATTCTCGTCGGTCTCAGTATGGTCGGTATAAGCAAAGCTAACATTGCGGAACTCAATCTGGTGTTCAAATCCCTTGATATGAACAGGGTCCTTTGGCTCCTTGATCATGACTTCTGCCTTCAGAATCTTGTCAACACGCTCCATTGATGCCAGTCCCTTCGGAATGTTGTAGCCGGCCTTCGAGAACTCCTTAAGGGGGTTAATGATGCTGTAAAGGATTACCAAGTAATAAATAAATGTGGGACCCGAGATGACGGGATATTCGCCAAGGACGAGCATTCCACCAAACCAGAGCACCACAATAATCATCAACGTGCCGAGGAACTCGCTCATAGGGTGAGCCAGTTGCTGACGTATGTTGACGCGCATTATATTGTTACGGTAGTCGGTATTGACCTTGTCGAAGCGCTTGTTCATTGTTTCTTCGGCACAAAAGGCCTTGATGATGCGCAGTCCGCCAAGGGTTTCCTCCACCTGACTCATGGTATCGCTCCACAAAGCCTGTGCTTGTATGCTCTTCTGCTTCAACTTCCGGCCCACAAAACCCATGAACCAGCCGAATATTGGCACAAAGAATATGGTGAAAAGCGTGAGCTGCCACGATACGAGAAGCAACGTAACAAAGTAGGCCACAATGAGTATCGGGTTCTTGAAGAGCATGTCCAGGCTCGACATTATGCTGTTTTCAATCTCCTGTACATCACCACTCATACGGGCAATAATATCGCCTTTGCGCTCCTCTGAGAAGAAACCAAGATGCAATGACGTTATCTTGCGATAGAGTTGGTTACGTATGTCGCGCACAACACCGGTGCGAATTGGAATCATTGATGCGGAACTGAGGAAATAAGCCGCTGTTTTCAGCATCGTCATGAATGCTAACACGAGACCAATGATAAGCAACGTGGTGGTAGGTCCCCAAGAAGTGATGAATATTTGGACATAATAGTCGGCATTGTTGGCCAGCACCTCACGCATGTTGCTCCAGTCCCAGGCCATCATGTGTGTGGCATTGGTGCCGCTATCCGTCTTGAACAGAATCTGAAGGATAGGAATCAGCGTCATGAACGAGAAGATATTCAACACCGCAGACAGAATGTTGAACACCACAGCCATTACCAAATACTTCTTGTATGGCGGTACAAAACGGCGCAGAACCGAAAGGAATTCCTTCATATAGACTGCAAAGATAATTCTTTTATGGTAAACTTCAAAACTATTATGAGTTTTTTCATATTACGTTACCAAAGAGAGTAGCGCTTGTACTGCCAGTTATGCGCACTCGAACAAACTCTCCGGCATGATGATTGCCACGGTCTATGACCACGGCCTTGTTCTGTTGGGTGCGCCCCATCAGCTGTTGGCGGCTGCGCTTGCTGAATCCTTCTATCAGCACATCAAACTCTTTGCCTTCATCTTCTTTGTTTTTCTCAGCGCTGATTGCCGTCTGCAAGTGAATCAACTCATTAAGTCGGGCTATCTTTACTTCCTCAGGAACGTTGTCGGGCAAGTGCTTTGCTGCATAGGTTCCGGGGCGTTCGCTGTACTTAAACATAAAAGCAGAGTCGAAACGCACCTCTTTCACGAGCGAAAGGGTTTGCTCTTGGTCCTCAGCTGTTTCGTCATGATAACCTACAAAGATATCTGTGGTGAGGCCACAGCCCGGTATTATGCGGCGGATAGCATCAACTTTGGCCAGATATTGCTCCCTTGTGTACTTGCGGTTCATAAGTCTCAGAATCTTGTTGCTACCACTCTGAGCCGGGAAATGTATGTGTTTACACAGATTTGGCTCACTTGCTATGGCATGAAGTATGTCCTCGCTCATGTCCTCTGGGTTACTTGTGGTAAACCTTACCCACATATCGGGCACAGTTCTTGCAACCATTGTGAGCAGTTGGGCAAACGACGTGCCGTTCTCCGGACGCTTTCCGTTGGGCAAAAGACCGTAAGAGTTGACGTTTTGGCCAAGCAAAGTAACCTCCTTGAAGCCTCTTTCGTGAAGGTCTTGTACTTCTTTGAGGATGCTGTCTACGTCCCGAGAGCGCTCACGGCCACGAGTGTAGGGCACGATACAATAATGACAGAAGTTATTACAGCCTCTCATGATGCTTACAAAGCCACTAACGTGGTTGCCGCCAATGCGCTGGGGCACCACGTTACGATAGGTTTCGGTGGTTGAAAGCTCAATATTGATGGCAGCATGGCCGTTTTCCACCTGAGCAATCATATCCGGAAGATTCAGATAACTATCAGGACCACACACCAAATTGGCATGATGGTTCTGTATTAGGTCATCTTTTACGCGCTCAGCCATGCAGCCCAACACTCCGAGAATAAGTCTACGGCCCTTCCGTCTCTCTGCATCGAGCATGTCAAGCCTATGATAAATCTTGTTCTCTGCATTCTCTCTGACACTGCAAGTATTGAGAAATACGGCATCGGCCATTGCCTCTTCGTCACAAGTCTCATAGCCAGCCATCTGCATTATGGAGGCAACAACCTCTGAATCGGCCACATTCATCTGGCATCCGTACGTCTCTATGTATAATTTCTTCATCTGTTGTTCTCTGATTTGTCTTTTTCTATAAGGCGAAGCAAGTGCTCCACTGCTTCACTCTCAGGGATAGCGTGCTCCACACACTCCTGTCTGCGATACAAACTTACGCGTCCCAGGCCTGCGCCTACATAGCCATAGTCAGCGTCTGCCATCTCTCCTGGACCATTGACTATGCACCCCATGATGCCAATCTTCAGGCCTTTAAGGTTAGAAGTTGCCTTGCGTATATGCTGAATGGTATCACGCAGGTCGTAGAGAGTGCGGCCACAACCCGGACAACTTATATATTCTGTGCGCGACATCCGCAACCTCGCGGCCTGAAGAACACCATATTCTGTGTCAACTATGTCAGCCAAGCTGAGGTCACCATCGTTCATCAGCCACACACCATCGGTAAGACCATCTATCATTAGGGCTCCAAGGTCGGCGGCAGACTCCAACTGGAACTTCTCCTTTCCACTTACAGAACCCTCCTCTTCTGTGGTATGGCGATACATTTCAGCAAATATCACAGGATTGTTGATGCCCGCATTCATCATCTCATGCACCAAAGCACGCTGGTGTCCCAGCCTGTTCTGGTGGTTACTCATGCAAATAACTACAACCTCTGGATGTAGACGAAGACATGCAAGATACTCTTCGGCTGGAGTACCGAACTGCAAAACAAGGAACTTCATTTTGGCTTTACAGGCCCCTATGAGGGGCATTGCCATGACAGGGAATATAGGATAGACGTTGGGAGTATCGGAATAACTGTCCCAAACATTCCAGTCAACAATATAATTCACATCGTTCAGCACTGCGGAAGGCATTTTCTGACCCACATAAAGAAAGTCAGGCAGCTGCTTAAAATGCTTCAACTGTTCTTCATTATCAGCATTCAGCGATGCGATAGTAACAGGAACTTGATCTCCACCCACTATATCGACAGCCTCAGTCTTGCGACGCTGCGGTCGCAACCAGTCGAAATTCTTAGCCTCAACTGCCGGTATGAGCGTGTGATGTTCCTTCCTTCGCATGTACCAACACAAGTGAGCGGCCACCGGAATCTCAGCTTCAGGCGGTTCACTCAGGCTCACTCTGATAGTGTCTCCTATGCCATCAGCCAGCAAAGCTCCTATTCCAACGGCACTTTTTATGCGCCCGTCCTCGCCCTCACCGGCCTCAGTAACGCCCAAATGCAGCGGATAGTGCATGCCTTCCTTGTCCATAACGCTCACAAGCAGGCGCACCGAACGCACCATTACCACAGTATTGGAAGCCTTTATCGATATAACCACATTGCTGAAGTGCTGCTTCTTGCAGATGCGCAAGAACTCCATGCAACTCTCTACGATACCTTCCGGCGTGTCGCCGTATCGGTTTCTGATACGGTCAGACAAAGAACCGTGGTTTACTCCTATACGAATGGCTCGCCCATACTTCTTGCAGATATTGAGAAACGGCACAAAACGGTCCTCAATCTTCTTGAGTTCGTTGGCATATTCCTCGTCGGTGTACTCTTGCTTTATGAACTTTCGGGCCGGATCCACATAGTTGCCGGGATTTATTCTCACCTTTTCAGCATAGAGAGCAGCCTCATCAGCCACATTCGGATTGAAGTGAACATCGGCTACAAGCGGTGTGGTGAAACCGTCGGCATGCAACCTTTCGTGTATATTCTTAAGGTTATCAGCCTCGCGTCGCCCCTGTGTCGTAAGCCTGACCAACTCACCTCCGGCCTTGATTATAGCCTCAGCTTGCTTTACACAAGCCTCTGTGTCGTTGGTATTGGTAGTGGTCATCGACTGGATTCTTACGGGATTGCTTCCTCCCATGTCCAAGTCGCCGATGTGAACCACGCTGCTTTTACGGCGCGAATAATTGAAAAGGTCAACCATTATTGTTAATTTGGAATGTTGAATTATGAATGAAGAATTCACAATTCAAGCATTCATAATTCAGCATTTAAACTTGTATTCGCTTATTTCGGCCAACTCTTTATTGGCCTTTTCTATCTTTTCGCCAAGTCCGGCCTTCCATTTCTCAACCTTGGCAGCTATGTTTTCGTCGCCGAGAGCTATCATTTCGGCAGCAAGTATTGCGGCATTCTGAGCTCCATTCACTCCTACCGTGGCCACAGGGATACCCGGCGGCATCTGTATAATGCTTAACATGGCGTCCAAACCATCAAGCATGCCTTTTATTGGCACACCTATCACGGGCAGAGAAGTAGATGCGGCTATCACACCTGGCAGTGCTGCGGCCATGCCTGCACCCGCAATTATAACCTTTATTCCACGGTTCTTGGCCTCCTGGGCAAATTTTTCCACCGCCTTAGGAGTGCGATGAGCCGACAGGGCGTTAAGTTCGAACGGTATTTCCTGCTGTTCGAGCCACTTGCAAGCCTTCTCCATCACTGGCAGGTCGCTTGTAGAACCCATGATTATACTTACTATTGGTTTCATAATATTAACTGATTATATGTTCAAAACAACAATATTGAAAAGAAAGCAAGGAACATTCCGAGGCAGAAACCGGTCACAACCTGCGACAAAGTGTGCTGACGGAGAATCATTCTCGCCGTACCCACGACGCCGCCAAGCAGGAACAGCAGGCAGAGCCACCACAAAGGGTTAAACCCAAGTATTAAAGAATAGGCCATAATACCGCCCGTGAAGCCTCCTATTCCGGCTGTATGGGTTGATATTTTCCACCTTACGTTTATCAGAGCGCACACGAGCTGTATTATCAAAGCGGCAGCAATGAGCGACAAAACCATATGTGTTACGTGCCGCCAACTAAGCAAATACAGGCAGATGAAGTAGCAAAGCATTGAGATGACATAGGGAATGACGCGCCTTTCTTTCTGTCCCACCTGCTTAAAGCTTAATCCAAGGTAGCGATAATAATAATGTATAAGGTAGGTAGGCAAGAGAACAGTGAGCAGATATACCAGTCCTATAAGCGACAAGCGGTAAAGCAACGGAGCCAAAGCAAGGTAACTGAACAGGCATAGTGCCACAACCGACACCAAAGGCAAATAGAATGGCGTGGAAATCATGCTCACTATTGCCGAGATTCTTATTATCCGCTTACTGTCTAAAGCCATTATCTGAGTCCTCTTCAAGCTTTTCTCATCCTCGCTACAGGCACTCCGAGCTGCTCACGATACTTAGCCACGGTACGCCTTGCTATGGGGAAGCCTTGCTTTTTCATAGCTGAGGCCAGCTGTTCGTCGTTGAGCGGATGGGCCTTATCTTCCTTATCAACAAGCTCTTTCAGTGCCAACTTAATCTTGCGGGTCGACAATTCCTCACCGTCGGCAGTAGAATAGCCGTCGTTAAAGAAGAATTTCAGGGGAAAGATGCCCCACTTTGTCTGCACATACTTGGCGTTACTAACGCGCGATATGGTTGATTTGTCAAGTCCGGTACGCTCTTCCACGTCTCTGAGAACCATAGGTTTCAGGTCGGCTTCGTCACCATCGGTGAAGAATTTGTGCTGCATCTCGATGATTGCCTTCATGGTAAGCATTAGCGTACGGCGCCTTTGGCGTTTCGCTTCTATATATCCCTGGGCCCTGTCCACCTTCTCCCGTGCGTAGAGCAAAGCCTCTTTGGTTTGCCGGTTCATCGACTGCTTGTTTTCCTTGTAGGCCTCTATCATTCCGGTAAACGATGGAGAGACGTGCAGTTCGGGCAGATTTCCGCGATTGAGTGTGAACGACACGTTGCCGTCATCGTCGGTATCAACTATGAAGTCGGGCGTTATCTGCTGCATGTTGCGGCCCTGTGTCTCGCCGAGTGAGGCTCCAGGCTTAGGATTTAGCTTACGAACCTCGCGCTGAAGTGTCTCCAATTGACCGTCGGAAAGGTGGGTCGACTGGCGTATTTTCTGCCAGTGGTTCTTGGTGAACTCTGTGAAATGATTGGCCACAAGGTCGCGAAGCATGTCCTTCTCAGGCGAATCGGGCTTGCGCTCTATCTGCAACAACAGGCATTCCTGCAAGTTACGGGCTCCTATTCCGGCCGGATCGAATGTCTGGAGTTGCTTCAACACCGAGCCTATCTCATCTTCCGAGGCGTCTATATTATGATATATTGCCAGCTCATCGCTTATGGTTGAGAGGTCCTTTCTCAGGTATCCGTCGTCGTCGAGTGAGCCTATAAGGTACTCCATTATGCTGTGTTGCTTGTCCGAAAGTTCCCGTTCGTTCATCTGTTCGGTAAGCGTGTCGTAGAACGACGTAGTATCTCCATACACCCTTTCCTCATAGTCGGCATTGTCGTTCTGCTGCCTGTCGGTAGCCGGTTCGGGCATACGGTCGTCACGTCCCATGTCCTCAAGGGCCATGTCGAGTGCGTCTTGCCTCTCCTCGCTCTCATAGTCGTCGGTCGGAGCGTCGTCAACAGGGTCTGAAGTCTGGTCGGTCATGGTGCCTTCCTCGTCGTCGCGTCCTGTCTCCAATGCGGGATTGTCGTCCAATTCGGCACTGACGTTCTGCTCCAACTCCGCCAAAGGCATCTCGAGTAGCCTTACTTGCAACATCTGTTGCGCCGACAAGCGCTGCACTTGTTGTAGCTTCTGGGTCTGAGTCTGTATCAGCTTCTGAGGCATAATATCTATTGAGTGTGTTTGTTCTTGTTTTTATCTCACTTGAAATACTCTTTCAACTGGGCCGCAGTGGCCGACAATTGTTCCGGGCTTCCATTGCCATACATGTTCCAAACGGCCTGACAAGGTTCCAGCAGTCGGCTTATCATTATGTCGTCACGGTTCAAATAGGGGTCAATGAAGCAGAAAACGTCCATCACTTCAGCCACAAGCTGCGGCGTTATGCCCAAGAGCTTGGCCAGTTCCTTAACTTCCGGAGTCTCAGCTGCCATGGTGTTTGGCACCAAACGGAAATAAAGGTCGAGTATAAGCACCAGCGAGGCTGGCTTCAGGTTGGGATAACCGCTAATGGGACGGAACATTTTCTCGAACGTTTCGTTAATCTCCACGCCGTCATAGAATTCCTTAGCAAGTCCGAAGCCTTGCATCTGCCACAGCCGTTCCACGTCGCGGACCAGCCGCTTGTGGTTCTTTCCGTAGCGCTTCCACAGGTGAGCAACGAGCCGTCCTGTCTTGTTGCGCAGCATGAACATGCGCCCATAGAGCACATGGGGAGGTATATGGAGCTTCAAACTCAGCTCCACCACCCCCTTGGAGTATAGTGGTTTCACGCCGACAGGCCTCTCAAGGAAAAGCTGCATCAGTGGCAACCAGTACTCGTCTTGCCACTCTTGAACCGTCGCCATTATGGGTTTTGTTCTTGATATTTTTGCAAAATTACAAAAAATGGCTATATTTGCACCACTTTATCAGCAAAAATTATGAAGAGAATATTTGTTTTGGGCTGTCTGGCCATGCTTTACGCCGTTTGCCAAGCCCAAGTAGCTAAAGACGAAATTGCCAAGAACCCATGTCTGTCGGCAAGCAACTACCTTGCCTACCCAACGCCAACGGCCGCCCTTACGCCTGCTCCAAAGGGCTACACCGCCTATTACATAAGCCATTACGGCCGCCACGGCTCGCGCTACATGATAAGTCCGAAAAGCTATACCGAACCTCTGGCGGTGCTGGCACAGGCCGATTCCATGGGCAAACTTACGCCTCTGGGGCGCACTGTCAGGCAACAAGTGGCCGACATGTATCAGGAGAGCCTCAACAGACTGGGCGAACTAACCGAGCTTGGAGCCGAACAGCATCGCGATATCGCACGCAGAATGTACGAAAGGTTCCCTGAAGTGTTTGCCGGCAACGTACATGTCGACGCCAAATCAACCATAGTGATAAGGTGCATACTGTCAATGGAGAACGAGCTACAGCAACTCGTAAGGCTGAACCCACACTTGCAGATATCCCATGACGCCTCAATGCACGACATGTACTATATGAACTTCACCGACTCGGCACTCGTAAACCACCGCCTTACCGCCGAGGCCAAGAAGGCATACGATGAATACAAGAAGGCCCATACGGCAAAAACAAGCCGCATTATTGACTTGCTGTTCACCGATACCACAGGCATCAAGAACATAGGAAAGTTCAGCGACGACATGTTCCGCATGGCTTCTATAGTGCAAAACTCTGAGATTAGGAAGAAATTGTCGCTCTACAACCTCTTCACCACAGATGAACTGTACAACTATTGGCTTGCCGACAACGCCGGATGGTACATATCCTTCGGCCCGAGTCCACTCAATCAGTCAACCCAACCCTATACCCAGCGCAACCTGTTGCGTAACATCATCACCACCGCCGACTCGTGTTTGCAGCTCGAACACCCCGGAGCCACGCTGCGTTTCGGCCATGAAACCATGGTAATGCCGCTCACTTGCTTGCTCAATCTAAACGGTTACGGCAAGCGCATAACCGACCTCGGCCAGCTGGAAAAGCAAGGATGGATTAACTATCGCATATTCCCCATGGGCGCAAACATACAGTTCATATTCTACAAAAAGCCGGGCGCCGACATCATTTTCAAGGTTCTGCTCAACGAAAACGAAGCCACCCTGCCCGACTTGAAACCGGTTAGCGGTCCGTATTACAAGTGGAGTGACTTCCGTAGCTATTTCCTCAACAAGATAAACAGCTACCAAGGCCCGGCGGTAATGCCGCAATAAGCCACAGAAAGTGCCCATTTGCACTTTCTGACCCATAGGTTTAGCCACCGCAAACCATACATACAAGCCCCCAAACCGGCCACAATCCAGTTTGGGGATTACTGTTTTCATGGCCTCAACCACATGGTTTAGCAGTTGGAAACAGCACTAATGGAAGCGTACTTCAATTGAGGGCCATTCGCACAACAATTGAAGACCAAAAGCGCATCAATTGAGGTCAAAAAGCGCATCAATTGAGGTACGTTTACGAAATCAATGCTTTAAGTGCGTAAAAGCAGTGGTTGCAAGCAGAAAAATAACCGCTGGCAAACGGCAAAACGGCTCCTACCGAAGCCTCAACAGAGAAGGAGAGCATAGCATCAGGATAGAAAACACCGAATCGGAAAAGGTCTAATTCGGGTTGAAAATTACCAAGGTGCGGGGTCGCTGAAGTTCATTTGCTTGCCCGAATGCGGATGAACAAAGCCCAAACAGCACGCATGCAGGTACAAACGGGAGCCCCCACAGCCATAGAGAGGGTCGCCAACGATGGGCAAACCCAGTCCGCCGGCATGGGCGCAGTGCACCCTCAGCTGGTGGGTTCTGCCCGTAAGAGGGCGCAATTCCACCTCAGCAGCCTCAGTGCCATCGGCCAATCTAACCCTCCTACCGGTAACACGATACTCCGTTACCGCCTTACGTCCATATACTTCGTCAACCAACTGGCGGGGGCGGTCGTCAATATCGGGGCGCAATGGCAGCTCTATGCGCCCCTGCCCGGCCACATTCTGCAATTCTGAGGCAGGCAAAAGGGCTTTGTATACCTTGCTGATGGTGTGGCCGGCAAACTGACTTTGCAGCAACTTGTAGGTGGCAGCATCGCGCGCCACCACCATAAGTCCGCTCGTAGCCATATCAAGCCGGTGGGGCATAAGGGGCACATCGTGGGGCAAAAGCCACCGCTTGCGCATCAGTTCCTGCACCGACGGCTGTTCTGACTTGCCCGGAACAGAGAGCATACCTGCCGGTTTGCTCACCACAGCAAGCCATTCGTCCTCGTAGAGTAGGCGTAACTGGCCACCGATGCTGCCCGACTGCACTTCGGGAGCAACGCGACAGCCACGCAACATGCGCGACAGTATGGGGCGGCACTTACCGTTGCAGGCCGGATAGAAGCAGCCATGGCGTCGCACTTCGGCTGCCGGGGCGTCGCCCCACCAGAACATTGCCATTTCAACAGGGCGCATATCGTGGCGCAAGGCATAATCGAGCAGCTTGGGCTCGCAGCACTCTCCGGCTCCCGAAGGTGGAACACTGGGACTGAAAATATCCAAGAGCGAAGCCTCGGAGCCATCATAGCAGCGAAACTTAAAATTGCCGAAAAGCCAGCTTTGCAACGCATCGCTCATTTGGCGGCGTTGCTTTTTCTTGGCATTGATTACCGCATCAAAGGCCGACAGTTGCTCTTCGGCCTCAAGAATAGCATCGCGCCAGCGCAGCTTGGCACGGTGAAGCTCGGCCTTAAGATACTGACTCTCACGCACAAGCGCTGCTTCGGCCTCAGCGTTGAGGCCTCCCTGCCGCCGCAAGTCATCGCGACGGGCCTTGGCTTTGCGCATTGTCTGCCGGCAAGAGTCTATATCCTGCTCTGCCCGTGCGCTGACTTCGGCAAGCCGAACCTGCGCCGCCGAGCGCCCAGAAGATGATATGAGGTCCTCAATCTCATGGTTCAAAAGGCTAATCTTGCCCTCGTGGGTCTTGAAATAGCCGTTAGGCTGCAAGTAATCAAATACCATGGGTACCCACTCTGACTGTGGTACGCCCCAAAGGGATAGCTTTTCGCCCGCAATCTGCCCCGAATAGGCCATCAGATAGCCCACTTGGCCGCCCCACTCCACTATGAGCGCACCAAGCATCTTGCCCTCCATGCCGCACGAAGGGACATAAGGGGGCAACCGGTGCGCCATTTCGGTCACAACAGTGCGCATCAATGGCGACGGTGAATAAGAGAAAGGATTGTTGAGTTGCGGCAACAACTGGTCGCTACAGCAACTTATTGGATGGAAAATCAAACCCGTATTTATTATTTGTGTCTGCCCCTCAGCACCTTTTTCTTAAGCTTGAGAATATCCGATTTCTTAGCTTCGGCGGCCTCGTAGCCACTCTCTATCATGGCGCTTATGGCCTTTGGCTTGAAGCTTGCGGCCGAATACTTGAGCTTGGGGTTGATGTAAATATCGGCCTTCTTTACGTTTTCGTAGTATATTTTAAGGTCAGGGCGCGACAAGAGGTAATTGAGCAAACTGCCGAAACCCTTGGTATTGGTAAGCTGTTTGTCCTTCTTCACCTTGCGCTTATTCTGCGTCAGGTCGATGGCTATAACGTAGTCGGCCCCCATAGCCTTGACAACGTCGACCGGAAGATTGTTTTTCATGCCGCCATCCACAAGCACCTTGCCATCAATCTTGACAGGTTTGAAGGCTCCGGGAATCGACATTGAGGCCCGCATGGCCAGGGTTAGGCTGCCTTTATGCATGACAACGACCGAGTCTCCCTTTATATCGACGGCCACACAGCGGAAAGGTATGGGCAACTTATCAAAGTTTATAGAGTCCGGAAGCTTGGTAAGGTCCTTGAAAAGACCCTCAATCTCCTTGCCTTTCAGAATGTCGTCGCCGAAGGTTTTCATCCAATCCTGATTGCGGAAAAGCGAATCGAGGTCGGCAGAGCGGTAACCACAGGCGTAAAGACCGCCAATAATAGAGCCTATACTCGTACCGGCAATGTAGTCGATGGGGATTCCCGTTTGCTCAATAACCTTGAGAGCACCCACCTCAGCGGCACCTTTGGCACCGCCACCACCAAGCACCAGCCCCACCTTTGGCCTGCCTGCATAGGCGCTACCCACCAAGGCAAGCGCCAAAAACAATACTGAAAGAAGTCTTTTCATCGCAAATTTGTATCTCCACCCCACTCGGAATGGACTGCATTTTTGCAAAGGTATGTATTTATTCAGTATGCACCAACCTTTTTTAATTAAAAATATCTATTGCCCAATGGGGTAGCTAACGAAGGCTACCAGCATTAGTACAACAAGCGAATAGTAAATTCTTCATTTACAGAAAGAAGCAACATGGCAGGCCGGAGCTGCCACCTACTTGCGCACAAACTGCGTAGGCGTTACGCCACAAACATTCTTAAAGGCGCGCACAAAGTTAGAATAGTCGGAGAATCCGCACTGCTCCGCAATGTCGTTGAAGCCCAATTCGGGATGCGAAACGAGCATTCGCTGAGCCTTCTTTATCTTTACTCGCTGTATGTATTGGGCAGGAGTGAAGCCTGTAAGGGCAGACAGCTTGCGGTTGAACTGCCCATAGCTCATGCAGAGTTGCGAGGCAACGGCACCTACATCAACGCTTTTATGGCCATTTAGCATGAGATAGACGCAGTCGGTTACCTTGTTCAGAAAGCGGCGGTCAAGGTCTGACACTTGATTATCGGTGCCTTGTGAAGCCAGTTTGCCATCTTTCGGCTTCTGGTTTGCGGCCGACGTGTAGCCCATACTGCTGTCAATATCTTTAGCAAACTTATCTCTAAGCATCTGTCGCTGCTCAAGCAGCTTCTGAACCCGCATCTTCAGCTCGTCGCTGCTGAAAGGTTTGGCCAGATAAGCATCGGCTCCGGCCTTCAATCCCTCTACACGCTCGGCCTCAGACACCTTGGCCGTGACCACGATGATGGGTATATGGCACGTAAGTTCGTTGCTTCTAATCTTACGGCAAAGCTCTAATCCGTCCATAACCGGCATCATCAGGTCGGTAATTATAATATCAGGCATCCACTCAAGGGCCTTTTCCAAGCCCTTATTGCCATCAGAGGCAAAGGCGACCAGATAGTTATCGCTCAACCTCTTGCCAATAAAAGCCGCTATATCAGCATTATCCTCAACCACAAGCACACGTTTGGCCGAATCAAGTTGCTCCATTTGGTTGTCGGTATCGTTGCCGACGGCCACACCAACAGTATTTTCAGCATCCGGTTTATCCACAATGTCAGGTTCGAAAACACCGTTTGACAGGCTTACAGGAGTGGCTTCGTGAACCTTTCGCATGGGCAACACGATGTGGAAGGTGGTGCCTTTGCCCACAATACTGTCAACAGTGATGTTGCCATCAAGGCTTTTCACTATCTGATGGACAAGGGCGAGCCCCACGCCGGTACCTATTCCTTCGTCTGAACTGCCAGCCTGATAGAACTCGTCAAATATGTGCGGCAGGCTCTCTGGGGAAATACCACGGCCATTGTCGGCCACATCGATGAATATCTGGTGCTCCTTTCGCCACATGTTCACATTGACTGTACCATACTTTTCAGTGAACTTTAGCGAGTTGGAGAGCAGATTGCTTATCACCTTATTTATGTAATCGGGAACAAAATCGGTATCAATCTCCTTGTCGCGGGCTATGAATTGCAACTTGATTCCAAGGCGTTTGGCATAGTCAGTATATGTTTCGACTATCATGTTTATATAAGCCACGATGTTGCCACTGCGCCAATCGGGAGTGCCTATGGCCGATCTTATCTTCGAAATGTCGAGCAACTGGTTGATGAGTCTGAGCATACGCCGGCCCTGTCGCTCTATGGTCAGCCCCATGTCCTGCACCTCGTCGGTGGTGTTTTCAGACTTTTGTAGGTCCTGACTCAGCCCAAGTATCACCGTTAGTGGCGTCCTGAACTCGTGGGTTATATTGGTAAAGAACGTCTCACGCATGGTATTGAGCCTCTTTAGTGCCGTGTGGCTCTTAGCGCGGACGTGCCTTGTGTGGACGAGCATACCGATAAAGCCACCCATTAGCAGCACTACAATGACGAAAACAATGGAACCTATGTGCCTGACTGATTGCTCTTGGGTCAACTTATCATTTGCTTCGGCCACGAGCCGGGCCTGCCTTTCACGCTCCAAGTCGAGGGTAGTATTCTGCATTCTGTTCACTTTGTCCATGTCGATGAGGCTGTCTTCCAACGCACCGGCAAGCTCATGGTAGGAAAGAGCAAAGCGATAGTCGCCTTGAAGCTTATACATCTTGTAATAGAGCTTATAGATCTCGGCCAAATGCTCATTGCTTTTGATGCCTTTAGCTATGCTTTGGGCCTCGTCAAGATATGCTTTAGCCTTGCTAAAGTTGCCCTTTAGCTCCCAAACATCGGCAAGAGCAATGAGCGAATTGAGCGAATGCCACTCGTCTTTTGAGTTTTTCATGATGGAATATGACTTCTCATACTCCTGCAAGGCACTGTCATAGCGGTGGGATTGCTTGTATAAATCGCCGAAATAGTTATGGCACAGGGCTATGCCAAGCATGTTGTTGTCCTTCTGATTAAGCTCCATCGACTTGCGATAGTATGTCCACGCACTGTCGGTATTACCCCTATGCTCGAATATTGAGCCAAGATTGGCGTAGTTGATGGCCTGCCCTGTGAGGCTTCCCAGTTCAGCTTCTCCGGCCAAAGCAAGTCTCAGAACACTGTCGGCCCTTGATAAGTTATTGGTTGTGAGATAGATATTGGCAAGTCCGTTGAGCGATACCACACGGTTCTTCTTAGCCATAAACGTCGTGTCACAGCACTCTTCAGCCATCATCCAAGCTGCATAATGGTAGCGTTGGGCCATGTCGAGCAGCCCAAGTCGGCGATAATCGGTGCCTATATTGTTCAAGGCCTGAACCCACTCTATGGTATCGTTGGCTTTTTCGGCCAGTCTCAGACCTTCGCCGTGGGCATGCAGTGCCGCAGAGAATTGACTTTCGTTGCGCATGAGCTTGCCTTTCTCACGCAGAACCACAATTTGGCCAAGCACATTGTCGTGATTCTTCATTGCAATATACAGGCTGTCGAGGCCGGTTATATTTCTTTCCGACTTCACAATGCTGTCTGTGGCATGACGCTCAGCATCAGAATAACCGCGATTATTGCCCACACCACAAGAACAAACAAACAGTACGCTCAAAACTACACACAAACATTGGCTTGCAATCTTGCTCGACATAAGGTATAAAGTTTAGTTTATCTTTATGTTATATTATTGGATTATTAGCGATTTAGCATTGACAAAGTTAGTTATTATCTGTGAAAGGGCAAAGCGGTAAAGTTAGAAAAATCACGAGTTATTCCCTTTTTAAAACATCTTTGCAAGTGATTTAAAATGTGTAAATCTGTCATTCGGAAAGCCAGTATTTATCGGCTTTGGATGGGATAAGACGTAAATATTTGCAAGAAAAACAAGCATAAAAATGTCAAGAAAAGCCACATCTTTATAAGTTTACGCAAATAGAGCTGTCAGATTTATTAATAACTTTGCAGCAATACAAGACATACAACAAGAAGAAGCTATTCTTATCAATCCGCCACTCCGCACGAGAAGACTTGAAAGAGATTGCCAACAAACCGCCAACAGGTTGGGAAAAACGGCAGGACAGCTTGAAAAGCGCTATTGCGGTCTTAAACATCACAAGACAGACATGGCAAAGAGTAAAGAGCAAAACATCAATTACAAGTTAGAAAGCAAC
>CAZUWO010000033.1:0-24094 GCA_964623995.1 uncultured Prevotella sp.
TCTTTCTGGTTCAGCAGAAGGCATAAGCGGCATATCACTTGAGGTTGCGGACGGTGGACTCATGGAAAACATCATCATTTCCAATATTATCGTCGACAGCACTAATGTTCCGTTGTTTGTAAGATTGTGCAATCGTGGAAGAAAGTATTTTTCAGATGCTACAGAGCCACAGATTGGCACTCTAAGACATGTACAAATCAACGGATTAAAATGTTTTGGGATTTCGCCAATATGTTGTTCTATAACTGGAATTCCAAATGGAATCGTTGAAGATATAACATTAAGTAATTGCACCTTCGATTGTTTTGGCGGCGTTGAAGAAGATATGGCTCAGCTTTCGGTGCCAGAGATGGAGAAAGAATATCCAGAATCGACCAATTTTGGCATTTTACCTTCATACGGCCTATACATTAGGCATTGTAAAGGAATAAACTTATATAATGTGAATTTCAATCTTAGAAACCGAGACAGTCGGCCTGCTATTATTTGCGAAGACGTAAATGGACTTCAGCACGACAATCTAATGTCGTCTAGGGAAAATGGAGGTGAGATCATAGTTAAAAGATAGTTGTTATGAAATCAGCCTTGACGCTTTTTTTATTTTTGTTTGCATCTTTCCCTCTATACTTGAGGGCAAGTGGAATATACTTGCTCCCTACTCCGAAGTATATTAATTACAAGTTGTCTGATACCATTGACAGTATCAATTATAAAATTGATTTCTCGTTCAATGGCACCACCGCATTAAAATACAAAGAAATAGTAAAAGAATTTAATTCTGAACCAACAGATTCTAAGCAGCAATTGCTTCACATTTCCTGCACCACTTCAGTCAGTGCAGGCAAGATGAACCACATTCTTAAAAAGCACAATGTCTCCGAGGCTGTCTCTGACAGTTTAGGCAAGCAGGGATTCGTTCTAATCTGGGAGAAAGACGACATATCCATCTTTTCCTTTGGAGAACTGGGCATATTGTATGGCTTACAATCCGTCAAACAAATAATAAGAAACCACCAGTCGCCTGCATCCCTAATTATAGTTGATTGGCCAAATCAAAAAAGGAGAATATTTTTTGATGATATTAGCAGGGGACCTATTCCAACTGTGGAATCTGTAAAGCGCGAAATTCGGCAATTGGCCGAAATGAGATATACAGATTTAAGTTTCTATATAGAACATGTTGTCAAGACAAAGTCTTATCCCGATTTTGCTCCTAAGGATGGCAAATTTACAATAGATGACATAAAAGAGATTTGCTCCTACGCAAAAGAATATCAGATGCAAGTAATAGGAAGTTTTCAATGCTTCGGCCATTATGAAAATATACTTTCCCACAAGCAATATGCTTCAATGGGGGAAACTGCATCTATGATTTCCCCTATTGACGACAAAGCCAAAACTTTTCTAAAATCAAATATAGAAGACTAAGCGACGCTTTTTCCTCTGAGTATTTCAACATCAATTGCGATGAGACGTGGGACCTTGAAAAGGGGCGTTCTAAGGATTATGTTAGGAAAATAGGACCGCAGAAATTCTATGCCGATCATATCCGCTTTTTATACGAAATATTGAAGAAAAAAGGTAAAAAAGTGATGATGTGGGGGGACATGGCAATTAAATATCCAGAAATAATAGATAGTCTTCCATCAGACATTGTGTTCCTTACATGGAATTATGACGGTGAGGACTATGAGCCATGGATAAAGCCTTTTGCTTCACGGCACAGAAAATTCATCGTTTGTCCAGGTATAGTTAACTCTAATAGGATGTTCGCTGATTATCACATGACCACCGAGAACTTGAAATTCATCAACCAAGGTTATTACAATTCAGACATGGGAGCCATGCTGACTGAATGGGATGATAGTTGCATTCATAATTTCTCCTCATTTGCTCTTGGCGTAGCCATGGCTGCTGAAAGGATGTGGAACATCAACCGTTCTGCCACCGAAAAAGACTTTAATGTGTCATATTGCTGGAATAGATATGGAACATCAAACACAGCTTACATAAAAGCCGTGGATGAACTGATGAATTTGTCAAACATTTCAACAACATTTCAGATGAATTCTAAGTTCTTTACCGACCGATGTGTCCCAGACAAAGGAAAGATGATGAATATAAACATTGATGATATCAATAAAGTTTCATCGATACTCAGCAAAACAGACTCGCTTTTCAACAAAATAGACTTTAAAAGAAATGGAGAAGACATCGCGTCGTTGAAATACACACTTGATGCTTATAACTTTGCATGCAACTCTAAGATCGCAATATATAAAGCAAGCCAATGTTACCATAGCAACACCAACTTTAATGTAAAAAGGCAGCAATTATTATTGTGCTTAAACGACATTATGGCCTTACAAGTTGACTTGAAAGCACTCATCAAAGAATATTCATCATTATGGTTTGCCGAGAATCAATACTACACGTATCAACATACAATGTCTATCTTACACGAAAAAGAAAATGAGCTTAAAATGGTCGAGGATGACATTGAAGATGCAATAAAATGCATTGACAGCAACCAAGAAATCAAGCCTTTAGATGAAACAAGCCTGAATGTACGTTCTGTCAACAGCAACTATCTTTGCAGTTGGTTATTATGTGGGCCTTTTGCCAATGGCCACATGGACACTGATTATCTATATGATATCGGAGGAGAAGCTAAGAATACTCCTCTACCAGGCCAAAGATTTCAGACTGACGGCTCTGATTACAAGTGGACCAGATTCTGGTCATCAGATTCCTTTACGATGGATTTTGGCAATGCATTAAAGTCAACCAACAATTCTGTTGGCTATGCAGCTGCCGAGATAATATGCGACAACGAAATGGCACCTACCCTATTATTTGGTGGCAGTGGGGAAAACATAATAATACTCAACGGTAAAAGAATCTTTCACAGTAACAATGAAAATGAATTTACAGTTGACAAATACCCCATAACACTTCATCTCAATAAAGGCTCAAATATCCTAATCATAAAATCGCGCCAATTAGTAAATGACTGGAGATTCTCTGCAAGATTTGATGGTGACAACACTAAGGCACACAAACATAAATATTATATAGAATAAACTTAAAGCATATTACTATGATTAAAAGAAAAATCTTATTGTGTTTTACAATGGCAAGTTCTCTATTTGCTTTTGCTCAAACACCATCACCTAAAGAATTATTGGATGCCCTGCAAGGATGTTCTTATTATACGAGAAATGTTCTACTCGATGAACATGGCAAATCCAGGTGCGATTACAACATGATACAGGGCAAATGGTATCCTTACGAAGAACCTTGGCACACAGGGCAAATCATTTTAGGATTACTACAGTCTTACGAGGTTACAGGCAACAAAGATGATCTTGAAGCCGCACGCCGAGCTGGCGATTGGTGGATTGGATTGGAAATAAAAAATAATCCGGCCCTCAAAGGTATGATCGCGGCTACACATGGTGACGATATAGGAAATAGTCAGATTGTTTTTGCTACAGTGTCTGATGGAACACACGGACTGTTTGAATTGTCTCGCATCACTGGTGACAAGAAATATGCTAAAGTTGCATCAAATGCAATCGAATGGATGCTTGACCACATGTATGACGCAAAAGATAGTGTGTGCTATGACCTGGTAGATTTAAAAACAGGAGAAGTGTTAACCCAACACAGCCCTTTCTATGCAGACAAAGAAAGTCAAACTTTAGAAGATGTGTCACGACCAAACACTGAAGGTTCACCATTCAAAGACGCTTACCTGTTTACTGGAAAGAAAAAGTTTCTTGACGCACATATCCTATTGTCAAAATCTCTACTTAGCAAGCAATTTGCCAACGGAATGTGGATGAGATATATGCCAAACCATATTGAGGAATCTTCATTCCATCCAAGATTTAATTTGTGGTATGCAGAATCACTTATAGAAACTTATGAACTGACTAATGACAAGATATACCTGGATGCCGCCGCAAGAACTCTTCGCACTTATGCAAAAGTTCAGAAGAAAGACGGAACCATATTCTATGATAATTACACAAATGGAAGGCCCTCAGACAAAGGCTCTGTATGCGGTTCGGCAGTAGCTTTTGCCGGAACTCTCTGGATCAGATTGTCTAAATATGGCTATCATGAGTTCGACAAGAACTACGAACGAAGCATAAATTGGATCCTAAAAAACAGATACCCATTAGATCATCCCGACAAGAACCTGCGTGGTGGAGTGGTAAACACCAGACTACGGTTTAAAAAAGGCCGGGTATGGCTAACCCAGCGAGATGTGGGCACCTCTTTTGGCATGCGCTTTATAGCAGACTACTATCAATTAAAATATGGCAAACCAAACAATTACAAGAAATGAAAAAACCTATAAAAGCTTTTATGATAGACAGACTTGTAGTCCGCGTCTATGAATCGCGCAAAGATGTGGGCGAAGCCGCATACGAATCATATCGGCGACAAGTATTAACAACATTGTCCTTACAAGGCAAGGCTCGGGCCGTATTTGCAGCAGCCCATTCTCAAGACGATTTTCTTCTTCGCCTTTCTCAAGATGAATCTATCGATTTTTCCAGGATTACGGCCTTCCACATGGATGAATATATAGGCTTACCTGAAAATGCTCCGCAAAAATTCGGGAATTTTCTTAAGGAATCCATATTTTCGAAAAGGCCATTTGGCAAAATCAATTATATTCATGCAAACGAAGGAAATGAAGAAGAATGCTCACGTTACACAGCTCTTTTAAAGGAGGCCCCTATCGACATTACAAGCATGGGAATAGGAGAAAATGGACATATAGCATTCAATGATCCTGCTGAGGCTGATTTTAAAGATCCCAAATGGATGAAAATCACCCATCTGGATTCCACTTGTAGAGAGCAACAAGTTCATGACAAAGAATTTGACAATATTAATGATGTTCCCAAGACAGCTTACACCATGACGATACCAGCTTTAATGTCATCAAAAAGCATCATCTGCATTGTTCCCACTCGTCTTAAAGCAACAGCCGTCCACAACATGCTTTGTGGCCCGATAAGCGAAGAATGTCCAGCATCCATATTGCGAACACACGACAATGCCATTCTTCTCTTGGATAAAGAAGCAGCATGTAAAATCTAAAATATAAACTTAAAAAACATACTACTATGAATTATGTTAGAAGATTATTGTTATTGATGTCTGCCGTTATTTTTTGTACCTTTATTAATGCGCAAAACAAAGGAAATATTAGCGGCGTGGTAAAAGATGGAACAGGTGAGGTTTTACCTGGAGCAACAATCGTTGTGAAAGGAACCACTCTCGGAACTGCTACCGATCTGAACGGTCTCTATACACTTCAAGGCATTCCTGCAGGAAAATGTATAGTCGTAGTCAGCTACCTTGGCTATGAGCCCTTGGAAAAGAACTTAACGATAAATCCTGGAAAAAATCAATCTGTTGATTTTGTTTTAAAAGAATTATCAATAGAACTTCAAGGCATTACCGTCTCGGGAGTATTGAATGAACAACAGCGGGCCCTTAATCAACAGAAAGTGGCCGACAACCTGATGCAGGTGGTATCCGCAGAACAAATGGGGCGATTCCCAGATGTAAATGTCTCTGACGCACTTAAGCGTTTAAGTGGCGTAACCTCTGACGGCAAGGAGATACAGTTACGCGGAACTCCAGCCAACTTTACAAATATAAATGTCAATGGAGAACAGATCATGGGAAGTCAAGAAGGAGGTAAACGGAATGAGACAATGGATGTCATTCCCACAGATATTTTGTCTTCCATGGAGGTGCAAAAGACATTACTTCCGTCAAATGATGGTGATGCTATTGCCGGTGTCATCAATATGCGCACAGGAATTGCCCGTTCTCTCAAGCCTTCATTTACTGTAGATTTAGGAACAGGATATGCCTTCATACGCGACAAGACAAACTACAACGCAAAAGTTTCATACTCACAGCGTTTCTTAAAGACCAACGCTAACCCTGATGGAGCTTTTGGGGTAAAACTGAACTACTCGTATATGGTTGAGAACAATGGTTACGATCGTCTCGAAGCTGAAGCGTGGGAACCATACGACTTGAAAGATGCCACTACCGGAGATGTAATAAGCGAAGGCACCTACTTCCCAACTGATTTTAGGTACCGCTATCAAAATCTAAAATCAACCCGCCACGGCGTTTCAGTTGCTTTAGATTGGCAACCTACAAAATTCACTAAATTCGTTCTAAGCTCACTGTTCAATTACCGCGATGAGGATGGCGATAGATACAGGTTCAGGACCAGATTCCGTTCCCAAGACGGGTATTATCTTATGCCAGATGGCACCATAGGATCTAAGCGCATGCGAAGCATTTCGCAAGTTACAGCATCTGACGAGACTGTTCATAACTTCAATATTAACCTTGATGGAGAAACTTCATTCGGAACATGGAAAATCGATGGAGGCTTGTTCTACACAAAATCCAAGAGGGATTATTTCAGTGAAATGGACGGATTCCAAACGCCCGATTGGCGTGTCGGCAAGAAGGTAAATAAAGAAAAAATACCCAACGATGCTATAATAGGCGTTATTCCTGGCATCAACAAATATCTTACCTCTACCTATATTTTTGAGCCGTTCGGGAAAATGGGAAATGAGCCATGCGATGACATCTCAAGATTCAATCTCTACACACAGGAGAACTGGAACTACAAATCTGGAGGTGATAATTTTACTGTACGCTTGAATGTCAATAAAAACTATTTTATAAAGAGTTTCGCTTCAACTTTTTCTGCAGGTGCAAAAGGAAAGTTCATGAGCTATTATGGAAGTGTGCCTGAAAACACTCTGAATTATTCGTTTACAGCAAGCGACGCCAACAGTCTGTCAAATATGTTGTACCGGTCAAACCTTTCAGGTGATTGGCTCGGTGGACACATGTCATATTTTGGCCCTGTACCCGACATCGGGAAAATTAGAGCTTACGTGAACAGCAGTGCAAGTGAAAGCGATAAAACGGTCAACGAGTATACGACAGGCATCAATAGAGATGGATATTACTATGACGCCAATGAGAATGTGGCCGCTGGATATATGATGAACAAAATG
The DNA here is from genome assembly GCA_964623995.1 of uncultured Prevotella sp. Lineage (GTDB taxonomy): Bacteria > Bacteroidota > Bacteroidia > Bacteroidales > Bacteroidaceae > Prevotella. The sequence goes on from CAZUWO010000033.1 coordinate 7,086, forward strand.
CAAATCAACAAGTTAATGTTCCTCGCGGGATTCCGTGTTGAGTACACTCATGTTGATTATAAAGCCAACAAGTTGGATCCTTTCGTAAATCCAGACGCCCCGATTCAAAACGATGACGAAACTCTATACAATGACTACAAATGCACTAAAGTATCTTCCAAGTTACATTACACAAAGTTCCTACCTAATATTCAGTTCAAATACGATCTAACTGACAACACCATCTTCCGTCTCGCATGGACAACTGGATATTCAAGGCCAAACGTATCAGATCTTGTACCGAAACAGGGCGTGAACCAAGATCTACAAAGAGTTACTATAGGTAATCCTGACTTGGAAGCTGCGTATGGACACAATCTTGACTTTTTGTTTGAGCATTATCTTAGTAACGTCGGCATAATCTCTGGTGGAATATTCTACAAGCACATCTCAAATTTCATATACACAAGTGAAGGAATAATTGACGATCCAACAAGCACTTATAACGGTTGGCAAGTCATGCAGACAAAGAATGGTGATGCCGCAAAACTATATGGAGGTGAAATTACCGTGAACTCATCGCTTACTTTCCTTCCAGGTTTTCTCAAAAATCTTGTGTTCACAGGCAACTTTACCTACATTCACTCAAAGGCTATGACATCCCAAGAACGCGGGTCTATGCGTCTTCCTGGCCAGGCAAAGACAACAGCCAATCTGGCATTAGCCTATTCATGCAAACGATTCACCCTTCAAGCGTCGTTCAATTACATTGGCAAGTATATACAATCACTTGGCTCAAGCTCAGAACGCGATATTTGGAGAGACGGTCGTTGGCAAATGGACATCAATGGCAACATACAAATCATAAAGGGCCTTACCTTCTGGGCCGAGGCTGTTAACCTGCTAAATAGTGAAAACTATTTCTATTTTGGAGACAAGAGCAGATGCTACACATCGCAATTTAATGGAACAATTGCCAGATGTGGTCTGACATATAAATTCTAAGTAAATGACAACAGCAGAGTGAATGACCATTTGGGGATTTCACCCTGCTGTTTTCTATTATCCTACCCAATATTAAAACTTACCATAAGGAAGATATCATTATCATCGAATATTAAGCATTATGATACGAAGATTATTGACTGCCGCCATACTTTTTTCCTCTATCACGGTAAATGCAAAAGTGTTTACTGTAAACCCATCAAACATAAATGACAGGATTAAAAACATACTTTCTAACATTCATGGTGGCGACACTATATTGCTCAAAAATGGTATTTATAATGTTAACTTGAAAATAAAGGAAAAACAAGGCGACGTGGATAAGCCGATTGTTATAATGGGTGAAGACCGTAACAAAACAGTTATAGATGGGGGAGCGTCTGAGCCAAACGATAAGCTTACCAACTACGCTTTCGCAATCGATTCTTCTTCATGGCTAAACATTGAGAACTTATCTATTCGCAACAGCTGGTGTGATGCTATTATTGCTAATGAATCCAATTATATTTCTATCAAGAACCTAAACGTGTTAGGAGGGCGCAGACTTCTTTTCGCCACAGGTCGAAAAAGTCATCATTTCCTTGTTGAGCACTGTTACTGGGAACAAGGAGAGAAAATATGGACAAAAGAGCCTCCATACACATGGGCAGAACAGCATCATGGAAAATATAAATGTTTCAACGGAAGTCTATTCCAAGGACGCCTCATCAGTGGATCATTCATTCTAAGAGACAATTATATCAAGAATGTTTATAATGGAATAAGGCTGTCCGTTATTGAAGGTGTTGAAAATGACACATTGGCTTGTGCCAATGGTCTTATATACAATAATATCATTGAAAACAGCGCTGACAATGCCTTTGAGCCTGAAGTCTATTGCAAAAATCTACACTTCTTCCACAACAAAATGATAAACAGCCATGCCTTCATATCTTTAACAGAAGTTGGTGGAGGCCCTCTTTATTTCTATGGGAATACTGGAATAAAGAAAGCTGACTGCACTGACGGCTGGACTATATACAAAATAAGTAGTGGAGAAAGACCTTTCACAAGACCTGTATATATTTTCAACAACAGTTGGCAAGTGGATTCTCCTATATACGGAAGGGAACAAGATCCATTTTGGACAAATGAACACATATATCATTTCAACAATGCTTATTATATAACACAAGGCGACTCAGTCGGATTTTCCTTTTTATCAGTCGACAACAAATTCGGCAATGATTGCTCCAATCTTCCTTTTCCTTCAAGGGTAACAAACAAACTGACTTGGCCTGATTTTATTGAGGATCCCAAGTTTGTTGACGCTGAAAATGGCAATTTCCATATATCAAAAGACTCACCTTGCCACAACAAAGGCATTAGACCATTTGGTCTCTCTATTGGCACAAGGAAAGGGAAATTGGATATAGGCGCTTACGACAATGGAGAGCTTGTAGAAGGACCTGTTTTCAGATATATGGATTTGGGACCTGAAATGCCAGACAAAGAAAAACCAATCATTGTAAAATGCAACATTCAAGATTCCACTGTGGCGCTTTGGTTTTCTTTACCATTAGACAAAACAACCTTAAATAACAGTTCCTTCACATATATGCAGAATGGTGTAGAAAGACAATTTCTCTCATGGAAACTTTGCGATGACAACTATAAGGTGAGTTTAAAGGCCAACAAACCAATTAAAAAATCTGAATTCAACCTCGTAATAAGACAAGCTCCAATTGGGACCAATGGTGAAAGTGTTATTATGTGGGGAGCTCCTGCTAATTGCGGATTTGGAAAACTTTTTCAGACATCAATGACAGCAGAAAAACTTGCAGAAAGACTTATCGACAATGTCTCGTTCAATCTTGTCAAGAAGCCAGTAACTTACAATGGAGGATTAATAAGGCTCTACCAGGATTCACGAAAAGACATGGTGTCAGTTGCATCAATGGCTATCAACTCCGACTCTAATTGCGAATCAGTATTAGGCTATAGTCTTAAAGGTTCTGCCCAATTTTTCCTCAACGGTAAATATATAGGAACGTATTCGTCTGAAAACGTTTCATTTAAAGAATATGCTTACGGCAGATTTGCTTTTCCACAATCCAAAAAGATTAAGCTTAAAAAAGGGACAAACGATCTGACTATTGCTTATACTTCCACAAGCCCTTACTTTCAAGGTGTAATAGCTTTTTTGGACAAGGATAATTTGATAGACAATAATGTCCATGCAGGAAACGGTAATGCCTATGACAGTGATTGGAAAATACTGGCTCGTATACCAATATCAAGCTCCAAATTATCTAAAATAAAGAATCTAATTTCTAATAAGACAGGAGAAGTAGTGGAATATCAGGGCCCTATGTATGGCATATATTTCGCTGAAGCTAAAAACTATAAACATAGATTCAATGCCGAATGGAACTATTCAAATTGCAATACTCTTCTTGGAATGATGAACCTATACGACAAGACTCAAAATGGAATTATCAAGACTTTCATAGATAATTATTTCTCTTGCTTCTTGGATAACTACCAGAAGACTCTGACGCAATTTAGAGACTCAAGCTTCATACGTGGAGCATATTACAAAGCTCACAGATGTTCTATGCTTGATGACACTGGTGGATGTGCTGTAGCCTTGGCCGAATATTGCAAACACAGTTCTGACAAACGGATAGAACCTATACTTATGAAGTTTCTTAATCAGGTTATAAAAGAGCAAGACAGGTTGAAAGATGGCACACTTTGCCGACCTGAGCCTCAGGCCAAAACGATTTGGGCCGATGACTTGTTTATGTCAATTCCTTTTTTATCAAGAATGGGAAAGTTGACCGATAATCCTAAGCTTTATAGTGAAGCTTTAAGACAGGCTATCAATTTTGACAAATATCTTGTCGACACAGAAACAGGTATTTATAAGCATGGTTACAATCATGAACGCGCTTACCCAATATCATGGGGCAGAGCCAATGGATGGATGCTATGGGCTCTTTCAGAAGCATTAAATATAATACCTGACAATCAACCTGAATATGAACACGTTAAGGAAATTTTTATCCAGAGACTAAAGAACATCCTTAAGTTTCAAGACAACGATGGGATGTTTCACCAAATCATTAATGACAAAAATTCTTACCAAGAAACATCTTCTACTGCAATGATAGCGATTGCTCTTGCAAGAGCATTAAAAAAAGAATGGATGCCAGTTCAGAATAGAACATCTTTACTTTCAGCATGGAATGCCATAAGGAATAAAATAGACAATAACTGGGATGTCAATGGAATATGCTCAAGTACTGATTTAAAAACAAATGCTGATTATTACAGAAACAGGCCCACCAACACCAACGATCCAAGGGGAATGGGAGCAGTTCTAACACTATGCTGTGAAATGATAAATTAACACGACTTTGTTTAAAATTTCTGCTTTTAAGGAAATATGGCAAGAAAAGCTTTTATTATAATTTCGTTATTCCTAATAGTAACAGGGATACAAGCTGAGAATATACCTTTTGAAAAAATAGGAAATCATCCCAGAATACTTGCCTCCCCCAAGGATTTTAGAGAAATACACAAACAAATATCTTCCGATTCCATTTGGGGTATAATCAACAGTCGTACACTTACAGCATGTAACAGTCTGTTAAGCAAACCTTGTCTGGGAAAAAAGCTTATCGGAATCAGAATGTTAAGTGTTTCAAGGGAAGGGCTGTACAGAATATTCATGCTATCATACGCCTATCGTCTGACAGGTAATAAGACCTATGCCAAACGTGCAGAGAAAGAGATGCTGCAATTTGCACGTTTTGACAATTGGAATCCTACACATTTTCTTGATGTGGCTGAGATGGTCATGGCTATGGCGATAGGTTATGATTGGACCTATAATACATTAACTCCACAAAGCCGCTCTATAATCTCTGATGCGATTCTTAATAAAGGTTTGAAACCTTCTTTGGACAACAGGTACAACGGTTTTCTTCTGAAGACAAATAACTGGCAACAAGTATGTAACACAGCTCTTGCGTATGGAGGAATAGCAATAATGGATAAGCAACCTAAACTATGTAAGAAGATTATACTTAGGTCCATTGAAAAAATAAAAATCCCAATGCATAATTACAGTCCTGACGGTGGATATCCCGAAGGTTATGGCTATTGGCAATACGGAACCACCTACAATGTTATGATGCTCGCAGAATTGCAATACCTCTTTGGCACTGATTTTGGATTGTCAAAAGTGCCCGGTTTCTTGGAAACAGGCTACTTTATCAAGAACATGGTTGGCCCGTCAGACCTGCCATTCAACTTTGGAGATTCCAGCGACTTGCTACGTTCGAACACATCACTTTTTTGGTTTGCCAAAATAAAGAATGACAATTCACTTATACAAAACGACGTTAAACTATTACTCGACACCAAGTCATACAATTACAATGAATATTGGCGCCTACTTCCATCTATATTCATTTTTGGAAAAGGCATTAATATAGAAAAGAAGGCAAAACCTGGAAATTTAAAATATATGGCAAGAGGTAAAGTGCCTGTTTGCCTTATGAGAACATCATGGACTAAAGACGCTTTATACTGCGCAGTAAAAGGTGGATCACCATCTGACAACACACATACCCACATGGACGATGGCATGTTTATATTGGAGGGACTTGGTGTAAGATGGGCAATTGATTTAGGTCCACAAGACTACAACTCGGTTGAACAAAAAGGATTCTCTATATGGGACACTTCGCAAAACAGCGACAGATGGAAAATATACCGTAACAAAAACATCTCACACAATGTTATCAGCATTGACGACAGCCTGTTCAAAACAAATGGACATTCTTTCATAATCGGAACTTTTTCAGACCAATATGGAGAAACTGTAGTTCTTGACAACACTTCATTATACCACGATATAAAATCATACCACAGAGGAATAACCATGAGTCACAACTGCTTTGCAATTAAAGACAGCCTTGTTGGTGGAAGCAAACAGCATTTGATTACGTGGCGAATGCTAACAAAAGCACTTCCCAAAAAGACTAAGGAAGGTCTGCTCCTGACTGTTGGCAACAAGGCAATGAGCATTTCTTTCCCGCCGGAAGTAAATGTTTTTATTGAGAAAACAACCCCAAACGACCAGTTTGACAGTCCTAACGACGGTGTTTCAGTCATAGGCTACAGATTGCTTCTGCCACCTGGCAAATCTAAAAATATAACAGTAAAGCTTACTCCCTATTCCGTAACTTCGAAATAATGCAACAAACTATTTCTCAATTATTCACAAGAAGCAACAAAACCCATTTTACATCAACAATAAATATATATTTTAAACACTTTGCTTGGTTACATTCTCCGTCTGAATTCACTGCATACTATGGCAGTGGCTACAGAGACATTGAGCGAATCGGCAGTCTTGCGACCGGCTGGATAATTCGGTATGAGCAGCCGTTTGTTTACTATGTCCCTTACCGAGGGGGATATTCCGTTGCCCTCATTACCCATAACAATAAGCCCAACATCGGATAAAGTGGCCTCATAAATACTGACTCCATCTAAGAAAGTGCCATAGACGGGGAAAGAATCAGGCAACGAGCTGATGGTATTTGGTAAATCAAGATAATGTATGGCAACACGGGCTATGCTACCCATAGTGGCCTGAACCACTTTGGGGTTCCAACAATCGGCAGTATCATGGGAACAATATATGTCAGATATTCCGAACCAATCGGCAATGCGAATGATAGTTCCCAGATTTCCAGGGTCCTGCACGCCGTCGAGAGCCAATGACAAACGGTCAGTATGAATGTAAGCATCATCAGGTTCACCTGTTATGCGAAACACACCCACAACTCCCTGGGAGTGCTGCAGCATACTAACCTTTGCCACATCGGCAGAATCGGTAATTACTTCCTCGGCTTCGAAGCCCGCATTTATCAAGTCGCCAACCACCTTCGGGCCCTCTGCCAAGAAGAGCTTATGCTTAGAACGGCCTTTTTTCGTAGCAAGGCTCCGGAGCAATTTGAGCTTGTTTTTGGATAACATGAGGCAAAGTTACAGAAAAATTTGTATCTTTGCAATCATGTCGGGCTATTTTAAGTCAAACAACAATAGGCATAGAGCCGAGCATGCCTTTCAAACTCTGTTAGCTACCTTAGCCTTAGTGGCTATGGCGGCCTGTTCTTCATCTAAATACATACCGAAAGGAAGCCACCTGCTGAGCTCAACAAAGATTGAAACCGACGATAAAAGCCTGAATACTGAATCACTCAAACCCTTCATACGCCAACATCCCAACTCGCGTTGGTTCTCTTTGCTTAAAATACCCCTAGCAGTGCATTCGCTCTCTGGTAAAGACTCTACCAAGTGGGTGAACCGAACACTGCGCAAAATGGGCGAAGAGCCTGTGCTTTTCGACACACTTCAGACCAAGCAAACATGCAACGACCTGCTCGTTGCCTTACATAATATGGGGTATCTTGAGGCCAAAGTCGACTTAAAAACACAGACTAAAGGCAAGAAAATCAAAGTAACCTATCTGCTACACCCAGGCTATCTGTACAAGATACGCAAGTTTGAATACAGCATTGAAGACAGTACCGTGGACAGAGTGCTAAGCCCGTACATTAATAGTAAAGGCGGAAGGGAAGCTGAAGGCATGCCTTTCACCGTGAGTTCGCTCGACAATCAGCGCACCGCAATAACAAATTACCTGCAAGACCGTGGCTATTTCCTCTTCCATAAGGACTTTATAGACTACACTGCCGACTCTGTGGCAGGACAAAGGCTGATAGACGTGGTGCTGCACTTGCACAAATTCCGCCGCAGAAGCAATGATCCTGACACCATTCACCCACGATTCAAGCTGGCATACATAAACTATCTGCCCGGCGACAGCACCGGACTGCACATAAGACAGAAGGTGTTGGAGCACAACACGGCTATGATCCCACACGAATATTTCAGCCAAACAGGCCTCAACCGTACATATAACAACTTCGGAAGGCTGGGTGCCGTGAAGTACACAAATATAAAATTCAGGCCTCAACCGGGCGACAGCACGTTGGGATGCGACATACAAATATCGGCCAACAAGCCAAATACAATATCCTTTGAACCTGAAGGAACCAACACTTCGGGCGACTTGGGCGTGGCCGCAAAGCTAACTTACCAAAACCGTAACTTGTTTAGAGGCAGCGAGTTGTTCACCCTTCAGCTGCGCGGAGCATTCGAAGCCATACGTGGACTGGAAGGTTACGACAACAGCAACTACGAGGAATACAACGCCGAAATGAGCCTACAGCTGCCCCGACTGGTTGTGCCGCTGCTGAGTTCTGAATTCAAACGCAGACAGACAGCAAGCACAGAGTTCGCCATGAGCTGGAATATGCAGAACCGACCGGAGTTCCACCGCCGGCTTTTCTCAGCGGCAATGCGATACAAATGGGCCAGCAAGCATCAGCATACCACATTCCAACTCGACGTGCTCGACCTGAACTACGTCTACATGCCATGGATATCTGCAACCTTCAAGCACGACTATCTTGACAGCGTGAGCAACAGAAATGCCATTCTCAGATACAACTACGACGACCTGTTCATTATGAAACTGGGCTTCGGAATGAGCTATCACGACGAGAACAATGCCTTTAAGGCAAACGTTGAAACGTCAGGCAACCTGCTGTATGGACTTTCCAGACTGTGGAAGTTCAAGAAGAACAACGAGGGACAGAGCACTCTGTTCAACATTGCCTTTGCCCAGTATGCCAAATTCGACTTCGATTATACTCACCTTTTTAAGTTTTCGGGCCGCAACACGCTGGCTTTGCACGCCGATTTCGGCATAGCTTACCCCTACGGCAACAGTAAGATACTCCCGTTCGAGAAAAGGTACTTCTCAGGAGGAGCCAATTCGGTGCGCGGTTGGTCGGTACGCTCGCTTGGCCCGGGCAAGTTCAAGGGCACTGACGGCAGGATTGACTTCATAAACCATACTGGAGACATGAAGCTTGACCTAAATGCCGAGATGCGAACTTTCTTGTTTTGGAAGCTGGATGGGGCTTTCTTCATTGACGCCGGAAACATTTGGACGCTGAGAAAATATGCCGAACAGCCCGGCGGACAATTCAAAGCAGACGAGTTTTTAAGCCAGATAGCAGTGGCTTACGGCATTGGTATAAGGCTGAACCTCAGCTATTTCATACTGAGAGCTGACATGGGAATGAAAGCTATCAACCCAGCCTACACCACAAACCGTGAGCACTACCCCATAATTCATCCCGATTTGGGTCGCGATTTCACCTTCCACTTTGCCGTGGGAATGCCATTCTGAAAAGCGTTTTGGCCGTTAAGAACACTCCGAAATTCACCTTTTAAAATAGTACAAATATTATATAATCTCATTATAGAGCATCGTAATTTTGTTACGACACTCTTGTAATCCGATTACGGAACTTCTGTAATGTGATTACGGAAGTTTCGTAACGTCGTTACGGAAGTCCCGTAATCCGATTACGAAAGCCCCGTAACAAGATTACGCAGGGTAATGGCCGGAAACATGCTGTGGCTACAGCTTTCTCTATTCAGATAAATAGTCCTTGTAAGTAGAAGTATAGTGCTTGGCCAAATAGTCGGAATACGCCTTCATGTCTACCGGAGTTGACAGCGCTTCATCCATGGCGAGTTCAAAATCGTGGTAGTTTTCAATGCGCTTCGACATTCTTCCAAGCTCGAAGAATTCAGTATCTGGGTTGTCAACATACTGGGAAATGACATGGCACCCGCTTGCAATTTCCTCCAAAAAACGTGGTGTCACCTGATGGAACCCATTGGTTTGCTTGCCGTCATTAATGCCCGGAGTGGAATAAAAGGCTATACGGCCTCCTCGTAGCAGGCTTATGTATTCTTCGCGAGTATTGCCATAACCCACGAATTCACCCTTATTGTTATAAAAAGGAAAGTTTCCGCCCTCCACTTTTCCTCTGTAAACGTAGCTGACAGAATGCGTTTTCTCGTACGTTTGCAAAAACTTCATGAAGTCAGAGCTCTGCCTTGCGGCAATAATTACGTCATATTTCTTATCGAAACGTGTGGTTTCGCTTATCCGATACTTATCAGCCAGCGTCAGAGGCAGGTGTTTCAGCTCTCTTTCGGGACTGTTGGCCAAAAGAAAGTCGTAGGCTTCACGGCTCGAAATGTACAAGTTCCTAACCTTGTCGTGCATCTTATAAAATGCGGACAGATTACTTTTACCGGTAAAAAAGTCTATTATGCAGGCGCTTATGCCGCTCTGATTCCAAACCATATTGCGCTTAGCCACGTCTGACATCTCAAAGATGAACGCGTCCTTATGCCTCAGTCGCAGCGTATTATGGTTGAAGCCAAGCTTGCCTCCCAGTATTCCGAACAGAGGATAATCGCCAAAGCAGATGTCCTTGGCCCTGAAAAACCGAGAGTTTGGCAATGCCCGTAACAGTTCATCCTCCCATTCGTGAACCAAATCCCAGTAACTCCACTTCATGTAATCTCTTTCTGTAATGATAAGCATGACTGTTATCCTTTCTTGATTTTATTGTGAAACAAGTCCAAAGCCGCACCTATGGCCACGTCCATGTTGTAATATTCCCATTCGGCAAAACGTCCAAGGAGGAACAGTCCCGAAGGTTCTGTACGCTCTTTCACCAGTTCTACAATCTCTCGCGTGTCCTCCTTCTGTATGGGATAAGTGTATTTTTCGTAGTTATGGTTAATATAGCGTGGCGAATACGGCATGCGGGTCAGGTTGTTGAGTATATCTTGCTTTGATATATAATCGGTAAACTCTATCGTTCCCGTAAGCTTTCCGGGCGCATTGTTCAGCGGTGAGAAGTTGCCGGTGCATATTATGCGGTGGGCTTCGTAACGCTTTGAGGGCAGGTAGAGCCAACTGTAATCGTTGCTTTCTATCTCGCAGAATACAGAAGTGGTGCCATGGCTCTCCAAAGCCTCAATACCGTCGGCCAAACCACCAAGCTCTATCTCGCCATTCAGCAGCGATGGCAGCTGCTTTATGTTTCCGCAGAACACTATTCTGTCAAAAGCCGTCCCGTTTACCATCCATTTTCCATTTGCTTTTGACACAACCTCGACGCCATTGCTGCCATAAATAATGTTCAATCCTTCTGAAAGCCTGTTGGCAATAAACTGCGATCCACCATTCTTTGGGTAATAAAATGAAGAGTGAACAAACTGCCTTTCCTCAACATGATTGAAGTTATTGTAAATCATTTCCTCAACAGTAGGCATTGGAAGCTTGCCTGCGAGCCACGAAAGGGGCACATGCCTCAAGTCCCTTCGCCACACTTTGTAGTTGTAAGGCTGGAAATACATGGTGTAAAGTGTATGTCCGAACTTTCCCTTAAGAAACTCATCAAAGTTGGCAAGAGCCTTTTCCGGGCCCGATGCCATAAGCAACAGGTCGCTTATGAACGACTTTTGCACCTCCTCAGGAAAATAATAAACGTGGTTTTCAATAGGATACGGAACATTCTTCATGCCATCCATAAGCACCGAAGAATTGCGAAGGGCCTTGGTAAACTCCTTCTGCTTGTCGAAATGCAACCAGAACCAGTCCATCACATCCTGCCTTTTGGTATTGAACACATGACCACCCGTCTTGTGAAACAGGCTTCCCTCCACTCTGTCACACTTAATCAGCCCGCCCGGACGACTGTCTTTTTCGAACACAACAGCCTCTTCGCCATTGTCCCTAAGTATGTTGGCTATGGCCAACCCACTTATTCCGGCACCTATAACAGCATATTTCATCTCCTCAGATTAAAAAGATTGTTATTTTTCTTGTAATATAAAAAGTACTGATATCAAGTTACAAAAGTAATGTTTTTTCCGTTATTATAAGCAAAAAAGGAAGAAAAAGTAATCCATTGATAATTTTATTGAGTAACGAATATCATAACAACAGCAAGCAATGTACTTCCAACCAATGTTGCCAAAAAGCAAAAACATACCGCATAATATGACTTTTTGCAAGGTCAGACCTTAAGCAGTATTCTAAGATAGCATAAATGCAATATAGTTCTTCAGCCGAAAAACATATATATTTACTGTGGTTTCTGTCCATAATATATTTGTAAAAATCCGTCGTGTCTGTGAATAATTGCATAAGAATTGTTTCTATACTGTTGGGGTACTTTGCATTACGCCATGCAAGTAAGTCACAAATTATCGCTTCACATGACAACATTAGTCAGCCCATGCAATAATACTATAACATAATATAGATTCGAACAAGAAAAATTGTACTGCTAGAGTGAATCTAAATGTTACTTTTAGTCTGCTAAATATATGCTAAGCAATATTTGTTTGTAAGAATAAGTAATTTCAGTTAAACTACATTAAATTAGTACCTAACCTAGTTTTACCATACCTTACATAACTTCCATGTAATTTTTCTCATGCTGAGTGTAATTTTTTTATAATGCTAAAAGGTTATTGCCATTGTGGTATGACATATCAGGAATATTAGCATAACTGACTGATTATAAACAAAATAAGGAAGCCTTTGAAGACTTCCTTATTACTCTATTAGTGACTCCGCTGGGATTCAAACCCGGAACCTCTTGATCCGTAGTCAAGTGCTCTATTCAGTTGAGCTACGGAGCCATCCTTGAACAGTTCATTTCTGAATTGCGAGTGCAAAGGTACTGCTTTCCATTTAAACCACCAAATTTTTCCTTAAGTTTTTTCTTTACACCCAATAGAAACATGGTTGCAAGCCTGCAAGCAACGCCTTCAGGCTTCAAGAGAATCGACTTCGTTGAGCCACGACGTAGCCACTGCATCGCTTGCCATGCGCCAATCGCCACGCGGAGATAGGCTGACACTGCCTACTTTGGGGCCGTCAGGAAGACAACTACGCTTAAACTGCTGGCCGAAGAACCGCTTGTAGAAATTGCGGAGCCAATGTAGGATTGTAGAATTGGTATAACGACTGCTAAAAGCATTCTGTGCGAGCATATAAATCTTAGCCGGACTGAAGCCGTGGCGTATGGAATAGAATATGAAGAAGTCGTGAAGCTCGTACGGTCCAATAAGGTCTTCTGTCTTTTGGGCTATGTTACCGTCGGCATCAGCAGGCGTAAGCTCGGGGCTAATAGGTGTATCTATTATGTCGTTTAGCACCCGTTCCACCTCGCCGCCAAGCCTTTTGGCCTCATAGCCAACAAGAAACTTGACTAAAGTCTTAGGTACGCCGGCATTGACACCATACATACTCATATGATCACCATTATAAGTACACCAGCCGAGAGCTAATTCGCTAAGGTCGCCCGTGCCTATTACGAAGCCCCCAAGCTCATTACTAAGGTCCATTAGTATCTGAGTGCGCTCGCGAGCCTGCGAATTTTCGTAAGTTGTATCGTGTATTTTAGGATTGTGACCTATGTCACTGAAATGCTGACTCACTGCTTTGGCAATACTGACCTCACGTTGCGATATGCCGAGTTGGGTCATCATTTCCACAGCATTGTTGTAAGTGCGGCCTGTTGTGCCAAAACCTGGCATGGTTACGCCCACTATGTCTTTGCGATTGCGCTTCAGCATGTCGAAGGTGCGCACGGCAACGAGCAGCGCAAGCGTAGAGTCGAGTCCGCCACTAATGCCTATAACCACAGTCTTGGCATGGGTGTGAAGTACACGCTTAGCCAGTCCGGCCGACTGTATGCTCAGTATCTCCTCGCTGTTGCTATCCATGTCGCCCTGAGCCGGAATAAAAGGTGTAGGGCTTATGCTCCTTTCGAAATGGAATTCACGCTCGTTCTCAGCCGGATTACAATTAATCTGGATGCAGCCATCAGCAGCAACAAGCCCCTGAGCTGTAGCGAATGTACCATTGCGACGACGCTCCCATCGTAGCGACTCAACATCTATCTGGGCCGTAACAAGTGAACCCTCCAGAGAGAAGCGCTTGCCCGAGGCCAGCATCTTACCATTCTCAAATATCATTGTGTTGCCACCATAGACCAAATCCTGAGAACTCTCGCCAAAACCACAGCTTGAATAAACGTAACCTCCAATGCTTCGGGCACTCTGTTGCGAAAGCATCTGACACAGATAGGCATGTTTACCAGTGAGCTCATCTGAGGCCGAGAGGTTGAAAATTATATCAGCACCGAGCAAAGCCAGTCGGTCGCTGGGAGGCTCGGGGGCCCACACGTCTTCACATATTTCTATTCCGAATCGGCAACCATCTTGAGTAATGAAAATTTGGGGCTGAGCGGTGAGCTCAACATTCTGCCCAGCATAACGAATCTTGGCAGGACGCAACTGTGCTGCAGGTGCGAACCAACGCTTCTCGTAGAACTCGCCATAATTGGGAAGGAATGTCTTAGGCACAATTCCTAAGATCTGTCCATGTTGTATCACCACTGCAGCATTCAGAAGTAATGGACCGCAAGGCACCGGAGCGCCTACAATACTTACGATATCAAGCTTACGGGTAAAGTCGAGAAGTATTAATATGCTGCGCTCTGCCTCATCCAAGAGCAACTGCTGGTGGAAAAGATCCTGGCAACTGTATCCTGTGATGGACAATTCAGGAAATACTATCATTTCAGCCCCTTGACCTTCGGCCTGAGCTATCATATTTTCTATATGCCGACGGTTACCCTCACAGTCAGCTACTGCGGTTTGTGGAGTGGCTGCTGCCACTTTGATGAGTCCGTATTTCATAGTAATTAAGGTTAAACGTTAATGCTACTTTATCATAACTTGGGTGGCTCCATATCCGTATTCACGGAAACTGGCATCCTGATACGGATATGACTTGTAACGATAGTTGAGTTCGTGAATCAGCGCATGGCGCAATACGCCTTCGCCCTTGCCATGAATGAAGATTATTTTCTGTCCCTTCTTGTCCTTATACTGGTCAAGAGTGCGACGGAAAACATCGAGTTGATATTCCAATATGTCGGAAGGCTGCATTCCAGCCGTTGTTTCCAAAAGGCTATCGGCATGGAGATCTATCACAATTTTGTCGTCATGGAGCACTTGTTTCACCTTACGGCTTTTACTTTGGTCAGCAGTGTAGCGACGCTCCAAGCCTTTATCGCGATGCCCTGACTTTGTATTTGTACGTGCAGGACTCTTGGATTGTGGCTCATGACGCTCATAAAGACTGTCCTTTATATCATCAGGGTTGAGGTTGATGGTCTTTATCGGACGGTCGTTCTCTACAATAGTGCACACCAAAGCCCGCTGTTCGAAGAAGTCGTTCTCGCAGAATGTGTTAAGCTTGTAGAACTTAACTGGGTCGAGTTTAAACTCCACACTAACCGGTTCTTTTGCAAGAAAAGGCTTTTCCCGCTTATATGCAAGTAGCTGAACAAGACTACGCTCGTGCTCATTGAGTTCATCACGCCCGAAAGTTTCAAGATAAACCTTCGTGTTTGGTTCAACTTCACCATCAAGAGTCAGCTTCAGACTGTTGCCGGAACGCTGCATTATTATATAATGTATATAATAATTGCTGTCGTTTACAATGTAAGTATCAAACGTAGTTTCGCTCATACGGGTCGGATCGGTAGGAACAAAGGCTATGTATACACTTAACCTGTCGCCGCCCTTACGTTCTTGCAATTGCGGTTCATAGCCATCAGCAGGGTCGCTGTCGGGTTCGTCGGTTGAAACTTCATTATCGGCAAGCCGCTCTTTTATACTTCTCGTGTCGGGCTTAGCTGTTTCAGCCTTTTTTTGAGATACCATTTTACCCATACTGTAGTCATCTGAGGCCTCAACAACAACGTCATTGATGCGAGTTGGAATCTGGAAACCGTCCTCATCTTCTACAAGTACAATATTCTTGCCTTGGAAACCGACAACGCGTCCGCCACCAGTTTCACTGAGGAAACTAACTTTATCACCTATCTTCATATTTGTCTTGTATTTTAAATGTAATAACTTTAGGCCTAAGGTATAAGGAGTGAACTGTCGCCATAACTAAGAAAGCGGAATCCATGACCTAAGGCATAGTTATAGATGCTACGCCAATTTCCACCTACAAAGGCACTAACCAACAGCAATAGAGTGCTCTTAGGCTGATGGAAATTGGTAATAAGCATTTTCACTATTTTGTATTTATAGCCGGGAGCTATTATTATCTGCGTGGAAGAGTGGAGCGCATCAAGCTTGTTTCTATCAAGATAGTCAAGTAAATTTTGTATGGCCTGTTGCGGAGTTATGCCATCTATAAGTCCTCCGTCAGCTCCATTGTCATAGGGAGCCCACTGCCCAACATGTAATTCCTCTTCATCGGCATCTGGATGAAATTGCAAATAGACTCCCATATAATAAAGGCTCTCTAGCGTTCTTACACTTGTGGTGCCCACAGCTATAGCATTACAGTCGTGACGGAGCAAGCGCTCAAAAGTGTGTCGATGCACTACAACAAACTCTGTATGCATCTGATGGCCCTCTATTTCATCGCTTTTCACAGGTTTAAAGGTACCTGCACCCACATGAAGTGTCAATTCATCGCGCTCAATACCATGTGCGTCAACGGCCTCAAGCACTGATTTGGTAAAGTGGAGTCCTGCCGTTGGGGCTGCCACACTACCCTTAACCTTAGAATAAACGGTTTGATAGGTTGTCTTGTCACTTTCTTCCGTCTTCCGGTTAAGATATGGCGGAATTGGTAGCTCACCAACTGTTTCAAGTATATCGGCAAAATTGAGTCGTGGATTGTCCCACTCGAAATCCACCCAGTAGTTAGTTGAACTCAACGGATCAGTCTTAGAACAGTCGAGTGTGGCCCTAAGGGTAGTCTTCTCATTACGGATTATAAAGTCACGGCTTAGCGATCCTTCTTTCCACTTTTTAAGATTGCCTATCATGCAGAACCAAGAGCAGTGGCCATGGCTTTGAAACATCTGCTCATAGTCGGCAGGCCGAGCCGGTTCCATTAAAAAAACTTCTATCAGTGCACCTGTTTCCTTATGGAAATGCATGCGAGCCTGAATCACGCGAGTATTGTTAAAGAC
>CAZUWO010000034.1:0-23407 GCA_964623995.1 uncultured Prevotella sp.
GCTTGTCTGAAACACTACGCACTATATGGTGCTGCCGAGGGCGGACGCGATTATAACACGGTTGACATGAGCCATTTGCGCATGTACAACCAGTATCTTCCGCCCTACAAGGCTGCGGTAGAGGCCGGCGTTGGCTCTGTTATGTTGTCGTTCAACATTGCCGACGGCATTCCCGCCACTGGCAACCGGTGGCTCGTTACCGACGTTCTGCGCCGGCAGTGGGGCTTTAACGGATTCCTCGTTACCGACTACGGTTCAATAAACGAGATGACAGTGTGGGGCTTTGGCGCCCATAAGACCTCAACAATACAGGCCTTCAACGCCGGCACCGATATGGATATGTGCTCAAAAGCCTACACTTCCTACCTGAAACAGTGCATTGACGAGGGCTCGGTGAGCATGAACGACGTGAACAAGGCTGTGCGACGGGTGCTTGAAGCCAAATATAAGCTGGGCCTATTCAGCAATCCTTACCGCTACTGCGACCTTAAACGGCCGGCCCGCGACATATATACAGCAGAGCACAGGCAGCTGGCCCGCGACGTGGCCGCACAGACTTTTGTGCTGCTAAAGAACGACAACAACCTGCTGCCACTGCGCAAACAGGGCACCATAGCACTGATAGGCCCGCTGGCTGACACCCGAAGCAACATAGTAGGATGCTGGTCTACGGCCGACAAACCTGAGAAATACTCAACCCTAAGGGAGGCTATGACGCGCTATTTGGGCAATAAGGCCATCGTGCTCTACGCACAAGGCTCGAACATATACCTTGATTCGGTGCGCCAAAGAGCCGTGGAGACGCGCCGTCCAATACCCATTGGCGACAACGACAAACTGCTGCAAGAGGCCATAAGCACTGCCAACAAGGCCGATGTGGTGGTGGCTTGCCTTGGCGAAATGGCCGAAATGACGGGCGAAAGCAAGTCGAGGGCCGACCTGAACATGCCCGATGCCCAGCTAAGACTGCTGAAAGCGCTTCTTGAAACAGGCAAACCGGTGGTGCTTCTCAACTTTTCGGGGCGCCCAACGGTTCTCTCCTGGGAGAGCGAGCACGTACAGGCCATAATGAATGTATGGTTTGCGGGCAGCGAAGCAGGTGATGCCGTGTGCGATGTGCTGTTTGGTGACAAGGTGCCCACAGGAAAACTGGCAGTCAGTATGCCCCGCACCACGGGTCAGGAGCCGCTCTATTACAACCACCTCAACACTGGAAGGCCCATTGCCGACGGCACTAAGGTGTATGTAAGGTACCGCAGCAACTACATCGACGTGGTGCAAGGACCGCTCTATCCGTTCGGTTTCGGGCTCAGCTACACCACCTACAGCTACGGGCCGGTAACGCTTTCGTCGGCCAATATCACCCCAGAAGGCAAGGTTACGGCCAGTGTCGTGGTTACAAATACGGGCCAGCGCGATGGCGATGAGGTGGTACAGCTCTACATTCACGACAAGTTGGCCAGCGTGGTGCGGCCGGTTAAGGAGCTGAAAGGATTCCAACGCGTCCACATTGCCAAAGGTGAGAGCAAGACAGTGAGCTTCGAAATAGACGCAAAAAAGCTGAGTTACTACGACGCAAACGGCAAGACAGTGCTCGAACCGGGCGACTTCGACATAATGATAGGGCCCAACAGCCGCGACGTTAAGACCGCCGTACTGCACCTGTAACGCCCACAGAGCGCCGTGCTAATTACAATAAGAATTCCAATTTCTATTAGATAAATACAGGCTTGTTGGCCTAAGACAGACAGAACAGTAACAATAGAAGAACCTTCCCCTACCTGAATCCAGATGCAAGCATCCTGCCATGGGGTGGTTATCAGGGCCGTGACGGCTCACCAAAATAGTGATACTTAGAATTGTTATTAGATTATTGTTGTGAAGTTATGGGCCGTGACGGCTCAAAGAAAAAAGATATTGTTACGCAGTATAGGCCGTGATGGCTCCCCGCTGCACTGATTCGGCACTAAGCACGCAGTGCTTATGCCGGCTGAAAAGGCCAACAGCCTTCTCCCGACCCAGGTAGGATTGCCACTGAAAGGGCCTCGTTTACGGACTCAACTCAGCTGCACCCCGTCCTGGGTCGGATCATGTCTGCCCGTGGAGCCATTAGCACCACATGAGCTTCATGACTGAACTGGGTCACTGCAGCGGTGAATCCTTTTGGCTTAATTACTCTCACGGCGGTGTTGTGTCACCCCGACAGCATGCTGAATGTGTGGATATGGCGGGCTCTTAGAGCCTGTTTCATGGACCCGAAGCTGTGGAAATGTGGGGTAGAAAGGTATCTTCTGACGTTGTAATCTTATAGAAAAAAGTATTTCGCTAGGTAGCAAAAATATAAACTCTACGCAGCAAAAAGTATTTTGTTAAGCAGAGAATCCAATGCGATTCTTATAGCCTCCACCTCACTATTTGATGCTTTGACCATACGAAACACCCAAAATTCACACGCTGCGCATAATGATATAGAAGACAGCAGCGGTGATTCACGCACACTCAATGACGCTATTGCAGTTTGAAAATATATGCTTTTTATGTGGCAATTTGTTTCTTGCGTTTGCTTATTTGTTCAAAAATCGACAAATGGAACAAATTTAAACGTCATTTGTACTATTTTCTCCATCACTTTGTTGTGAAATGTCTTAACTTTGCAAATATAAAATTATACACGCAAGATAGAAGACAATAAAAATAATGAAATAGTACAAGGCTCAATACAAATCCGCTGATGCAGACCTATCAACTGCCAGCTCCGGTATAGCCGACCGTAGCAAACTGACTCCGGTAAGCATACCACAAACATATCTTTACGACGTGCCTACAGAGGCCGGACGCACATATACGTTCGTAGTTTCGGGCAAGCGAGCCCGTAATAATACTGAAATGTATTAATTGGTTTTTTTGTTAGCATCAAAGAGTTTATAAATTTAGGTTAGGTTTTAGTAGCGCAATAGTATCCCTTTTCAATTGAAAAGAGATGCTATTGCCTTTTTTATGGCCATACTTTATGGCTCTTGTGCCATGGCCATGAGGACTTTTCCCGCCCTCGTGGTAGTGTCTTTTCCGGGACTTTGCGCTTAGTAGGGCAACACTTGCCGCCTGCATGGCTCTATGCTGAAAGTAGTACAATTTGATTGACTCATTTGGGTAAATCCGTTACGGCAGTCTCGTAATCTCGTTACAGCAGTCCCGTAATCTTGTTACGGAAGTTCCGTAATGTCGTTACGAGACTTTCGTAATCAGGTTACAGAAGTTCTGTAATGCGATTACGGGAATAAAAGTGTTTTTGGATGGATTTGGTATCGTATTTCGGAACACTCTTTCCGATCTGCGACACCTGTTGCAAAAATACAATTTTTTGTGGGCGAATAAAAGCTTTTCCGTATTCTTTTATATCGCATAATTGCTGTAATCAGAATGTATTATATTGAAAATCAATAGGTTGAATCTATGCCACGGTTGCGTGAAAACAGTCTGTTGAAGTGCGGATATACTACTCTTGCGGGCCGGCTTTCATCAGCTGGGCGACCCTGCTGGGGTCGGATTGTGTGGCGTAGACTGCCTTTCCGCAGGTCTGACGACCTGCGGTTACCTAGCGGTGATGCCTCTGGCATCAATGGCACCCGCATGGTTCTCAGTGCCAATGTCCCCGTAATTATCAGACGGAGAAGCTAAAGCATACCAAGCTCAGGTATGAACGGCAGTGCCGATAAGCCGGAATGAGTTACGGGAAAAGCCGCGTTGTGGGCTGGCTTGGACCATTACTATGCTGCACAATAGCTTTACTGACCAACGGTATAGGGTTTATGGCGACGGAAATGTATGGATACGAAAGAGCCCTTACGACAATCCAACATATCGCAAGGGCTCTTAAATTATCTTTGTTTAAGAAAGAATACGGCGGCGTAAAAAGTCGCAACACTCGTATTCCCACCAAAACAGATAACCCTTTTGGGCGGCGACTCACGTCGGACCCTCCAGCTACTTTATTTGTATATGAAAAATCTCCGTATTGAATTTCTTACTTTCTTGGCATCGCCTCTGACCCTTTGCAGGCTCGAGGCTTTTTGCCGCTTTTAGCTTTGTTGTAATTCTTCCGGCCTTGACTTATGCTTTAGCATTCTGATTTTGCTTTAGCTCTGATGCTTTATGACCGTTTTCAACTTAGCTTGTTTATTCTGTTATTCTCGTGTTATTATCTTTTTACTCTTCAATTAAGCTCTTTTTCCGTATGCAAAGGTAGCCACTTTTGAATTAATAGAATGAAAAATGTGTAGCAGAGAAATAACACTTGTGTGGGTTTACCGAAACAAATTACAAATCCTCCATATTTATTAACATTATAGGCGTAGAATTAACTTATTATAACCGTATGTCCAACTTCTCGCGTCACCTTATATTAGGGCGAAACGTACCGTTGCCATGGCCTTGCATTGTTTGCCCGACGGAACCCTGTCAGTCGTTAGATGTAGGCCTTATCTTGGATTCCCTGATGTCTTCTTCCAGAGACTCGGAGTACTCCTTAAAGAAGTCGTGCTCCAAGATACGCGAAATACGCCAAAGCAAATCGCTGTCCAAGCTCTTCCGTTTGAAAATGGAATAAATGTTGGAACGGTCGCAATAAAGCTTACGGGCAAACCAACTGACGCTGCGTTCTTGCCGCTTCAGTTCCTTTTTAATTTCGTTCCCAATGTCTATCATACTACATTCTTGTGTTAGGTTTACCATTTTTATTTGCCATAAACATTCTTTTTTTTTATGCTGTTAAAACCCTCTTAGCTTTTGAAAGCAAAAATGTGGAAGTCTGTTTGACATGCCCATCCTTTCGTCCAGAGACCTTTGCATTGCCTAATCCAAATAGAACGAGCAACACAGACCCCCACAAAGACGTGTAACTCTATCTAACTTTTGCTTGTCCCAAGAGCCTTGTGACAAGCAAAAGATGGATGAAACACATCCCGGAGCATCCACTGCTACCTCATTCCTGATAGGATTTCTATTGATGCAAAGTTACTGAACTTCAGGAATAAGCGCTTGGTAAACGCCTTGTATTTTCCGTCTTGCGGACCTGGAACAAGCAAATCGGCCTTTTCGTTTTTCTGCTTCATGCCTGCTGTCTTGCCACCTCCCAGCTGTGAGTATTTACTTTTTGGCGGCCCGACATAGTCCACTCAATTCAGCGCAAAAGTAATACTTATTTTTTAAATATGTGGTATTTTTGATTATTTTTTTCGTTTTTGTTGCAGCTTTCTTTAATTTCAGCTTAAAATAAAAGCCCGAATGGCTGTTATTACCATTCGGGCGGCATTTGGTTACGGCTCTACCGGCCTGTTCTGTTGCTTCTTTCTCGTCTGACCGGGGCCGTAATCAGCTTTAATCTTCCATGAATTTCTTGGCCGATCGCAGCTGATGGCGCATCACACTTAGCAGTTGCTGCGTCTCCTGAAGTATGTTCAGATATACCATGTCTACCTTAAGGCGCTTGTTGTCGGCTGCAGTCTGCATGCGGTTAAGGTGGGTCTTGCGCACCACAGACAGCTTATCTTTGCATATATCGGCCTCTGCCAGAACGTTGCGGTACTGGTCGTAGCGGTTGGTTTCTATCTCCTCGCAGGCTTGTTTCATCAGTTCGTTCACGCTGCGGCGTATGGGTTCGAACTCGGTTACGTACTCTTCGGGCACCGGAGTGAAGTTGTTGTCGACATGTTCCTTTACCGGAGCGAGCATTCTTCTTAGGGTATAAACGTACTGTTCGTCACTGTTCAGCCCAACGTGGAACCAAGTGTTGCGCTCCAGGGCTATCTCCTTGGGCGACTTTTTCAGTCCCAGCATCTCCTGCCGGCGCAGCTTTTTCAGCCTTGGCGAGGTTTTATGGAGCGACCGGTCTATATGTCTGAGCGTCTTAACGCTCTGGTTTGCGAATCCGTCAAGTATGTTATTGAACTGCTCAAGGGCATATTGGCACATGTCGCCCTGCGTCTTTCTAACCATCTTGCGTAGCATTTCCCACACCAGTTCGGGGTCACGGGTGCGCATCATCAGCCTGAAGCTGTCGTCGTCGGTCTTGTTTTGTGCCTCCTTACGTTTGTATTGGCGGTTGCTTCGCCACAACATGAAGATTACAAGCACTATGAACAGGCCCTGGACTACAAAGCCTCCGTACCACATGCACAGGCATACTATGGCGCAGAAGGTGAAGGCCACGCCCGCGGTTATGAACCATCCGCCTATCACACTCAGCACTCCCGTGACTCGGAACACGGCACTCTCGCGGCTCCAAGCGCGATCGGCGAGGCTAGTACCCATGGCAACCATGAATGTTACATAAGTGGTTGAGAGCGGAAGTTTATGGTTTGTGCCGAAGGTAATGAGCATCGAGGCTATAACAAGGTTGACAGCGGCCCGCACTACATCAAAGGCGGCCTTGTCATCCTTAAGCTCTACCTCGTTACTGTTGAATCGGCTGTTAACCCATTGGCGCACTCTGACGGGGAAAAGATGTGCTGTGTACTCCACAACTTGCTGTGAGAACCTGACAATGGCACGTGCGGCGCGGCTCGAACCGAACATTTCCTCACCTTCGTCCTGCCGTGAGAGGTCTACGGAAGTCTTTATAACGTTGTGGGCTTTCTTTGAAGTGGCCATGGCTACTATCATTATTATGCCGGCAAGGAGCAGAAAGAAGGGTGGAGTCTTGGCGCTGTCCATGAGCGAAGTCATCATAAAAGCGTCGCCACTGAGCCCGTGCGAGTTGGCGGAGAAGTCCAACCAAGAGTCGAGACCGGCAAGAGGAACGCCTATAAAGTTGACAAGGTCGTTGCCTGCGAATGACATGGCGAGGGCAAAGGTGCCCATGAGCACCACGAACTTGAAGATATTTACCCGCAACAGGTGCAGAAACTCCATGGCAATGGTTGATACCACAAACGTGATGAGCAGCAACAGGTTGGTGTTGGCATTGATATAGTCGCGCACTGGTGCCGGAATGTAAGGGCTACTGCCCAGTCCCTTCATGAAGATGAAATAGGAAAGGGCCGTGAAGGCAATGCCTCCGAACACCGCTATGGCGTAACGGCCATGCCGATGGTAGTTGAAGGTGAATATTATTCGGCTTATCCACATAACGGCCATACCCACAACAAACGATATTGCCACCGAAACGAAGATGGCTATTATCATTTTCAGGGCTTGGCTGGAGTTGATAAGCTGGTCGAAACTTAGCGAACCATCGGCCACAACCTTAAGCAATGCCAGCATGCAAGTGCCTCCCAGCAGCTCGAACACAAGCGAAATGGTGGTTGAAGTGGGCATCCCGAGTGTGTTGAACATGTCGAGCACAATCACGTCGGTAACCATAACGGCCAGGAAAATGGTCATAACCTCGTGGAATGAGTAATGACTTGGCTGCAAGATGCCATGGCGGGCAACGTCCATCATGCCCGATGCCATGACCGCGCCAAGCAGCACTCCGGCCGAGGCTATAATGATAATGGTGCGGAATTTGGCCACTCTGGCCCCCACAGCCGACTGAAGAAAGTTGACGGCATCATTGCTTACGCCCACGAATAGGTCGAAAACGGCCAGGCAGAGCAGAAAGACCACGATGCAAAGATAAATGGTTTCCATAAAAGAACTTGTAGTTATGTTATCTGCCGCAAAGGTAATTAGGGCGTGTTACAGCACTTTGTCATTTGTGTTACAATTATGTTTCAAAAACGCTCAGGCTCCGATTGCGGTGCCGCTGTGCTGATTCTGTATACAGAAAAAAGGCCCACCCTGTGGCAAGTCCAGTGCGATTCTTGCCGGGGTGAGCCTCAAATGAAAGACAGATGCAGTTAGTACTGAGTGTTCTCTGGGTCGAAGTTGGCCCAGCCGGCTGTCCAATCGTTACCGTCGGGAAATGCTCCGATGCCCGGATAGAGGCGGCTCACACTCAGGATAGTTGCTATCCCGCTAAGCGATTGTGCCGTCCACGAGGCTATTACCTTATTATTGTAATCCGCCATTTGGAACAACGTGCTCGAAAAAGATGGCTTAGTGGGGTCGGTTGTCTTTGTCTTGTAGTCGTAGAGTTCGTCCTTATACACTTTGTTAAAGTCGGAACCGACTATGTCCATGTCTACAAACGTGATGCTCTTTAGGCTTAACAGCCCCTTGGTGGCAGCGCCCTGAGTGTCGCCTTTCTCATTGTCGAGTATGAGACCTATGGGCCATCCTATTGCCAAACTGTTCTCACAGTTCAGCCGAGAGTTACGTCTTATGTGCATGGCGGCCTGGAACTTGCCCATCGAAGAGCCGTTTTCAGGGTTCATTCCTCCACCGTTTATATAGTCGGAGGTGTTCTGGAAGCCTGCGTCGAAGGTCTTAGGACCGAGCAGAGTTATATAAGAGAACTTGGCAGAGGTATAAGGCTCGGCCGTACTACCATCAGCATTGTTGTCACTTTCGAAGCCATTGCTTTGCGAAGCATCTGCTATGCGCGGGTCGCGAAGGCTGAACGCGTGGTCGACAGAGCCGGAATAGCCGTTGTCTGTATCGAAATCGTCGTCCCATCCCTTATAGGCTATGAGATACTTGCAATTCACCGTGCCTCCGAACCACTCGAAAGAGTCGTCGTTAGAGTATGATACCTGCACGTGATCTATTGTGGTTCCTGAGCCTACGGAGCCAAGAGTGAGTCCGTTTATCTCCTTATCTTTCTCAAAAGGATATCCTGCGAACTCGATGCGGACATACTTCAGCACGCCGGAATTATCGGTAGCGTCGGTTCCTCCATGCTTTGTGCGCGGGCCGCCCTCTATCTGTTGGGCCAAGGTGCCATTGTTATTAGGAGCCTTTCCACATAATATTATGCCGCCCCAGTCACCAGGCTTGCGGCTGCCTGGGCCCTTTTCGGAGGTGAACACAATGGGTTCGGTGGCCGTTCCCTCTGCTATCAGCTTGCCACCGGGCTCTGTTATGAGTGCGGCTTTGGTGTTTTTGTCGCCTTTAATTATGGTTCCGGCCGGAATTGTAAGCGTGCTGCCATCGGCTATGTATACCCATCCCTTCAGCAGATAGGTGCCTTTCTTGAGCGTTTGGTTGCCTTTGAACACGAAACCTTGGTCACCGTTGCCTATCACATTACCGTTAGGATTCTCTTTTCCCGCTTCATCGAAGAGCAGATTGTTGCAGGCTTTCAGTCCGCCATCAGTGCTCCAAATGTAGCCTGTGGGTGTTGTTGGGGTGTTGTTGTTGTCATCATCACTGCTGCAAGCCGTCATAGTAGCGGCCAGAGCCAGAATGCCGAGGCATTCAGCAAACATCTTTTTACTTTTCATCTTTTTCATCTTTGATTATAATTTCCATGTTATGGATAATTGAAAGTTTCTTCCTGGTTTGTATTTTCTTGTTATTTGTCTCACTTCTTTTGTTTTTCCGGCCACTTCAACGTCGGCAAACTGTTTGAAGCTTATGCTCTGATTAAGCAGGTCGCGCACTGCAAGGCGTAGCTCTAAGTGCTCTCCCCACCGCTTGCTAACATTGATGTCGAAGGCATCTCGGGGCATTTCATAACTGTCGGGCACACGTACGTCCTTGCTGTTTTCACCCCCTCCTTCGGTTCTTCCTACGCCAACAATACGCTTTCCTATACGGTTGTAGAGCAGATTGACGTCTAACTGCAGCCTGCGATTTTGATAGAAGAGGCCGGTATTGACCAAATAGGGTGACTGTCCTTGCATAGGGCGGTTATAATTGTTACTTCCGGCGGGGAAGTGGACGCGACTATGGATGAGTGAACCATTGAAACTCCACGAAAAATCCTTAAGCCCGATGAAGTCGAGTCGCTTTTTCACGTCGAGTTCAAGGCCGAAATTGTCGGCCGACTTGGCGTTTTGGTAAGAGTATATCACATCAGTTCCGCCCGACATGGTATAGACCCACTCAATGGGGGAATCGAAATGTTTGTAGAAAGCTGCGAGAGAGACCGTCTCTCCCCATCCAGGGTACCACTCATAGCGCAAATCCAGATTGTCGACGTAGCAGTTCCTGAGGTCGTAATTGCCCTGAACGTCGCTTGCAAGGTCGAAATCGTAGTACACTGAGGGTGATACCTCGCGGAATTCGGGCCTGTTCACGCTGCGCCCGTAGCTCAATCGGGCCTGGTTCTTATTGTCAATCTTGTAAGTCATGTGTACTGAGGGAAACAGGTCGCCCTTGTTGTAGAAGTGGCTCAGGTGGCTTTCCTGGTCTTGTCGCGTATTGCTTATAAGCTCCATGCGGTTGTATTCGAAGCGCACACCGGCATTAATGTCTACCGGTCCCACCGGCATCGTGGCCTGAACATAGGCTGCCCCGAGCGTGTTGCGGCCACTGTAGTCGTTGATTTTGTTTACTTGCTCAAGCAGATAGAGTCCATCGGCCCCGAAATATTGCTGTGAGCTGAGCAGGTCGGGCATGCTCATGGCCCTGAAACCTGCCGGAAGGTTGTTGCCGTAGCTGTTATACCAGTAGAAGAGATTGCGTGTGTAGTAGTCGCGCGAACGGTATTCGCCGTATACTCCCGCCTTAATCTTGGGATGCCATGAGCCTATGGCGAGCTGATGCTCGTCGTTTATCTGCACTGAAGCAATGTGCTCGTCGAGCGATGTCCACTCTCTTGATATGTCGTTCTGGTATAGCCAGACGTAGTTTTGGCTCTCCTGCGGGTTCTCATTATATATAATGTACTTCCGCCTGTCTGGAAGCCGCCGGTTGGCATAGGCATATCCGGCGCTCCAATCGAGCTTATCGGCGCTGAAAGAATGCTTTCCAGTTAGCTGAACCGTATATGTGGTGCGGCTGCGGTAGTAATACTCGGCGCTGTTTTCGGGCTCCGACTGTGCGCTTGTGCCGCTTCGCCACGTGTATCGGCTGTTTCCGAGCTGGTTGAATATGTTCTTAAGCTCGTACTTACTGTTGCCATTGCGGCTCAGAAGGGTAAGATTGAGCATGGCTCCAAGTCGGGTGTTGTGGTTGTATTGGTCGTCGGTGGAGAGCCTTAAAGGGTTAGCGCGGTCGTTTTCCACGTCGTACGCACCGTAGAAGTTATTCTCCATGCCCTTGTATGTGCGGTATTCGCTCGTGTAATTCACAGCTCCTATCAGCCCGAGCTTCCTTCCTCTTATGGTCCAAGAGCGGCTATAGTCGGCCCCAAGCTTCAGGTCGCCCCAGGGAGAGTGGCTCCTCAGGTGCCAGTCATTGTTAAGACCGTTGTCCAGAAGGCTTATCATGTTGTTGCCGCCGCTGTTCTGTCCGAGGCTGTTAAAGGTGCGGTTGATGCCTCCGCTCAGCGATCTGAGGCCACTGTCGAAGCCCAAGAAGTCGGTTGAAGAGGTCTTAGGCGAGAGGAAAGTGGTAAAGGCCGACTGGCTGTTCCAGCCCATTCCCGCTGTGATGTTTAGCTGACTGGAGGTTGGAATTTCCTTAGTGTTTATCATGATGAAGCCCCCTGTGTAGTCGGCAGGATATTCAGCAGAGGGCGATTTTGCTATCATCAGGTTGTCTATTTGGCTGCTCGGAATCATGTCGAAGGAGAAAGCGCGGCTGTCTGCCTCACTACTTGGCACCGCTCCGCCATTGATCCACACGTTGTTATACCTCTGAGAAAGGCCGCGAACCATAACAAACTTGTCGTCGATGAGGCTAACTCCGGGCACGCGGCGTATCACTTCGCCTGCGTTGCTGTCCTGATTGCGTTTTATTTCCTGTGCTGACACGTTGTTCATCACTATAGGCGAGCGCTTGGTTTCTTGTATCATGGCCGCGTCAGTATTTTTTCGGGCCACTGCTGTTACCGTTACTTGGTCGAGTTGCTGCACTTGCTGCATCTTGCTTGTGGTGCTGTCGGTGGGCGTTTGGGCCTGTATGGCTGCTGCCATGGCCATTATAGCCACCACAGTTGTTGCTTCTCTTTTACAATCTTTCATTATTAACTGCTTCTTGGTTTTCACGTTGCAAAGGTAGAAAGGCCATGTTTCAGCGCTGTTTCGCTCAGGTTACAAGATTGTAAAAATATTCTTTCGGCATAGGTTTCACAATATAGCTGAGTCTGGTCCGTGTGCCATTTCCATGGGCTATATTATATATGATTTTGCTAAGGAACGGCCGTAAAATTGTTACGGGAGCCTCGTAATCGCGTTACGGAACTTTCGTAATCCGATTACGGGGCTTTCGTAACGTCGTTACGAGACTTTCGTAATCGGATTACAGAAGTTCCGTAATGGGTTTACGGAATTTTGAGTGTTTATCGGTTGATTTGGTACCGTCTTCCGGAACAATTTTGCCGGCTGTCGATACCTGTTGCAAAGATACTGAATTTTGCAGCCAAATGAAAGCTTTTCTGAGTACTTTTTTGTCGGAGAGTTACTGTAAACCGAACACATTATGTTGATAATCAGTTGGTTGAGCCAATGATGCCGGCTAAGCGATGGAGCAAAAGCGTTGATGGCTTTTAGCCTTGCAGAGCGCCCGAAAGCGTAAAGACAATTAAGGCTGAGTTCCGCTTTTGGAATTCAGCCTTAATTGTTTCGTCGGTCGTTAGAGCTTATTTCAGGGTGAAGTCGAACCGCAATCCGCCTGTGGGATTGTTGACAACGCTGATGGTTCCGCCATGTACGCGGACGGCATTTTTAACTATAGCGAGGCCAAGACCGGTGCCACCCATCTTGCGACTGCGCCCTTTGTCAACACGATAGAACCGTTCGAAGAGCCTCGACAGGTGCTCCGGTGCCACGCCTACGCCGTTATCGCTGAACGTAAAGTGCCATCCGCCGTCCTCGGGGTGGGCAGAGAGGGTTATGGTGGCGCCCCTTCCGGCATAGGCTATGGCATTATCGGTGAGGTTGCGGAATATGCCGTAGAGCAAGTTGCGGTTGCCATGGATGATGATTGGCGACGGTATGTTGCAGCAGAAGGTCATGGCTTTCTGCTCCAAACCCATCTGGCACTCCTTGCTTATCGACTCTATCAGACCGGCGACGTCTACGTCTTCGAATGTCATCATATTGGCACCGTCGTCCATTCGGTTAAGAGTAGAGATGTCTGCCAGTAATGCCGTGAGCCGTTTGCTCTGTGCGTAGCACCTCTCAAGAAACTGTTGGCGCGTCGGTTCGTCCACTTTAGGGTTCTCAAGAATAGTTTCCAAGTAGCCCTGTATGCTTGCCACGGGCGTCTTAAGTTCGTGAGCAACGTTCTGTGTGAGCTGTTTCTTGAGTATGTCCTGCTCCCTTTGGGTGCGCTGAAGCTTGAGATAGAGCTTCACTATGCGTTCTGCCGTCTCGCCAAGTTCATCGTCAGAGAAGCCGGCAAGCTCATCTGTCTCAATGATACCGTCTCTACCGGCCCGTGCTGCAAAGTCATTGAGCTTGGTTATGTTACGTCCCAGCCGGTGGGTAAAGCGGTAGAGCACTACGGTAAGTATGAGAAAGATGCCCAGTGCGAACCAGATGTAGTGCTGGTCGGTGCGTAGGTTCTTGGCCAAATCAACATTGTAGGGCAGCGCTGAGCGCAGAATGTACTGTCCTTGAGGATAGTATGTGGCGCTGTAGAAGTACTCGTGGCCCAGCGTGGCACTGTTACGGTCGACGGCAGAACCGCTACCGTAGCGCAGGGCCTGCACCACCTCGGGCCGGTGGGCGTGGTTTCCCATGGCCGAAGGGTTGCTGCTGATGTTGTCGAACACCACTTTGCCGTCGCGAAGTATCACTGTCAGGCGCAGATTGTGCTGGGTGTGGGTGTTCAGATATTGGCGAATAAAGTCGGAACTCGCCGTGGCGGGGCGGTTGCCAAGGGCCTCGTGCAGCTGGTTATTGAAGTCTTGAAGCCTCAAGTTTAGCGTGTCTATCTTGTATTGCTTCTCCCTGTGCTGCTGGAATACTATGAAAGCCACGGCAAAAAAGAGAAACAGTGCCATCACGCTCAGGTAGAGCCGGTTGCCAATTGATAATCTTTTCATCTTACTTTTCAAAGTAATAACCGAATCCAAGCCGTGTAGTCAGGTTGCCGGAGTATTGCCCCAGCTTCTTGCGAACGCGTGTTATGTTGACGTCTACAGTGCGATCGCTCACCAAAACATCTGTAGGCCACACCTGACGGATAAGGTCGTGGCGTGAGAATACACGTCCCGGATGTTCCAAAAGAGTACACAGTATGCCGTATTCGGTCTTGGTGAACACCACGTCTTGACCGTCAATGCTCACTATTTTTCGGTCAAGGTCTACCATGAGGCCCTTGTATTGCAGCGTGTGTTTGGCCTCTTCGTCGGCCGGTGGAGCTGCCATCTCGGTGCGGCGGAGCACAGCCCGGATGCGGAGAAGTACTTCACGAATGGAAAAAGGCTTTGATATGTAGTCGTCGGCCCCAAGGTTGAAGCCCGTAATCTTGTCGTTTTCGGCACCCTTGGCAGTGAGAAAGATAATCGGTATATGGCTTGTGGCACTGCTTGAGCGCAGCTGTCGAGCCACGGCAAAGCCGCTAATGCCACCCATCATCACGTCGAGCAGAATTAGATTGTAGGCTGTCAGGTCCTTGGATAGGGCTTCCTCACCGGAGAAAGCCGTGTCAACGGCATAGCCTTCGGTTTCCAAATTGAACTTAATAATCTCGCAAAGGTCTTCCTCATCATCGACTACGAGAATGCGTGTTGGTTGTTTCGTGTCCATCTTTTCTGTATGCAAAAATAGGAATTCTTTTGCAAAGTAACGATTTATTCTTTTCTTTTGTGTTTCATTGGTGTTACATTTATGTTACAATATAGGTCCCGTCGCATTGTGGTGCCTAATGATTGCAGTGGCCGAAGTGCTGTTTAAGGCTTCTTGTTGCCCCACTTTCCCACTGTGAAAGGCAGGAAGCGGTAAACCAGATAGGCTATTACGCTCGTGACGATGTATACCGGCAAGAGTACGATAATTACAAGAATATAGTGCCCATTATAGGTTATGCCGGCGCGGTTGAAGCAATAACTCACGAGCAAAGGCACAGCTCCGCAGAAGAAATAATATACAAGCGAGTGAGAACCTGTCCACTCTAGGGTCCGCATGGGTGGCATCAGCTTTGCCAAACCTACCATCAAGAGCGTGGTTATGGTCAGATCGAGTGCAAAAACCGGCAGGTTGTCCACTATTACAGGCTCTACCCACAGCTGGTAATCATTGGAATACTCCACGCATTTCAGTCCTATCACGGCAATGGCGAGCACCAACAGGCTTTGCGGTTTGCTTAGAATGCTGAGCCGTGGCTCATATATGCGGTAGAGCCAGCCCCCACACAGCACAGGGATAACAAACAAAGCATTCTCCAATTGCCATGGGTAGTTGATGTAGTTGGCATAGTCAGAGGGTACCAAGGCCCAACAGCCAACGGCCGAAACCACTGACAGAAGCACCATGACCCACTGCCGTGAGTGGCTCAGAACCAACATGGCGAGGAACAGTAGCTGTGCCACGATGAGCGCGGCCACGAACCATGAGGCCCTACCTGTAAGTATACCGATGAGTCCTTCGGCCACCGGCGTGCCGTGCCACAAGGCCTTTGGCACTGCTATTATGGCTGTATAGATGAAGTAGGGGAGCAGGAGTGAGCGCAGAATGGACTTCAGTTTGCCTTGAATGAAAGCTGTTTGAGGGCGTTGCCCCACTGTGTCGGTAGGCTGGAAGAGGTATCCCGAGAGGAAGAAAAAGAAGCAAAGGGCATCGCCTACGTACATATAATAAGGTATAACGTTGTGCCCTGTGTAGTAGTACTCAGTGTGATAGAGTAGGATTGCCAGCATGCTCAGGCCGCGAAGCCAGTCAATCCATCGCTTTCTTACTCCGGAAATGATGTTAGTGTTAATAGTATTCATGTTTTGTTTTTATAATTAGGTTTAGTTTGTCAAGCCACAAAAACGAGCGCTTTGTGGCTTAAGGTCAGTTTGTTTTTGGAATATTGTTAAGGTCCGATTGGCCCTAAAGCCAACCGGACCCTATGGTTTGGTTTATTTGTCAGAGTCCTTTTTCTGACTTTTTTCAGTGCTTTCAGCCTTAGGTTGGGTCGTAACGGCGGCCTTGGTTTGCAGTGACGGGCTGTCGGTTTCTTCCTCTTTGGTAACGTATCGCTTCCAATAGGCAATGATAAGCGTGGTCAACGGCAGGGCGATGATAAGGCCAATGAAGCCTAAAAGAGCCCCCCATACAGAGAGGGAGAGCAGCAATATGGCCGGATTCAGGCCCATAGCCTTGCCCATTACCTTAGGAGTTACCACCATGTCGGTTATGATTTGCACCACGATGAATACCAAAACGGCCAGTCCAAATATAATCCAGAAGTTCTGTCCTGTATCTGCAGCCTTCAGCAAAGCAAGGAATGCCGTAGGAATTAAGGCGAAGGTGTGCAGGTATGGCACCAAGTCGAGTATGCCGATGAGTATGCCCAAGCCTATGGCCATGGGGAAATCGATGATTGTAAAGCCGATACAGAACATTATTCCCATTATTAACGCCACCGTGCCTTGGCCCCTTATGTAGTTGTTAAGTTCGCGTTCTACGTCCTGAGCCAGTACTTTCCAGAACGGGCGGTTCTTCTTTGGGAAGATGCGAATCCAGTTAGTGGTAAGGGTTTCATAGTCCATGAGAATGAAAAAGGTGTAGAGCAGCGTTATGCATGAGGCAATAATTGAGACTATTACACTCGCAGTCTGACCGAGAAAGGTGAACAACTTGGGCGCTACAGTCTTGACAGTGTCGGTAAAATCCTTGCTTTCGAAGAAGTCCTTTATGAGCTGCTGGTTCTCAATTATCCACTCTTTAACGTATCGTGTAAGGCTGTTGGTGTGGGTGGAGGAGCGCAAATACCTTGTCAATACATCCTCAAACTTGTCTACTTGCTCTATGAACGGAGGTACTATGAGGTAGAACACGCCTGCCACTACGGCCAGAACAAAGAGCATTGCCACAATAATGGACAGCGCCCTCGACGGTACGTGCAGCTTGTATTGTGTGAATTTAACTGCAGGAAAAAGGAAATAGGCCAGCACCCAGGCTATAAAGAATGGCAGGAGCACACTACTAAGGTAGTTTACTACGTAGAAAATGGCCAATATAAGCAGTGCCATTGCCAGCCAGCGCATGGCCTTATCGAAGGTAATCTTGTTTTCCATATTATTTGCTTTTGTCTTTTTCAGCCTCTTGTTTCATGGCTTTTTCATAGCAATCGCGGCATAGCGGCTCATATTCGCGCCTCTCCCCGAGCACCAATTGGCGGTCGTCGTGTATCAGTCGGTGGCTTACGTAGGCCAGATTGCCACACTTCACGCAGATGGCATGCACCTTAAGCACCTCGTCTGCTATAGCACAGAGGGCCGGCATGGGGCCAAACGGCTTGCCCATAAAATCCATATCGAGTCCGGCTGCAATAACCCTCACGCCACTGTTGGCCAGCTTGTTGCACACGTTCACTATGCCTTCGTCGAAGAATTGGGCCTCATCGATGCCCACAACGTCGTAGCCTGCCGACCCGGAAAGTATGTCGGCTGACGACGATACCGGTGTAGAGAGGATGGAATTGTGGTCATGGCTCACCACCTCAGTGTCGCTATAGCGGGTGTCTACCATGGGTTTGAAAATCATTACCCGCTGTTTGGCTATCTTGGCCCGCTTCAATCGCCTGATGAGTTCCTCGGTTTTGCCGGAGAACATTGACCCACACACCACCTCAACACGGCCGAAATGGTGCATCTCTCCTTTGTAATTGCTTTCCATAACAGTGCAAAGTTAGCAATTATTGTTGGTAGAACGAAGCCCCACAGTGCAAATAATTAATTTTCATCTCAATTCTCTTTGCCGTTAATTATATTTATTTTATCTTTGCACAAAGCAAAATGGGCACTTTATATCTTGTACCAACACCCGTAGGCAACATGGAGGACATCACGTTGAGGGGCCTCCGTCTGCTCAAAGAGGCCGACCTGGTTCTCTGTGAAGACACACGCACTTCATCTATTCTCCTTAAGCATTACGACATCAGAAAGCCGCTAATGGCCCACCATAAGTTCAATGAGCATGGCACTTCGGCCGGTATCGTTGACCGGTTGCGGGCCGGCGAGAATATATGCCTTATAACAGACGCAGGCACTCCCGGCATAAGCGACCCCGGATTCTATCTGGTGCGCGAGGCTGTTGCGGCGGGAGTAGAAGTCCAAGCCCTACCAGGCGCCACGGCTATGATACCCGCTCTGGTCTGCTCCGGACTGCCTTGCGACCGCTTTTGCTTTGAAGGCTTTCTGCCACAGAAGAAAGGCCGCGCCACCAGACTGGAACAACTGCGGGGCGAAGAGCGCACCATGGTGTTCTATGAGTCGCCATACCGCGTGCTGAAAACGCTCCGGCAGTTTGCCGAAACCTTCGGCTCCGACCGCCGGGCCAGCTGCAGCCGTGAGATATCAAAGATACATGAAGAGACCGTTCGCGGCACCTTGAGCGAGCTTGTGGCCCACTTCGATGCCACCCCACCTAAGGGAGAGTTCGTTATTATAGTTGAAGGGGCCGACAGTCATAAGTCAAAACATCAAACCGAATAAACCCTATGAAGAAACCTATAATCCTTGCCCTCGTGGCAATAATGGGCATAACGGCCTGCAATGATAAGAAAACGGCCCAAGTGGAGCAGGTGCGCGGCGACTCGTTACAGCAGGTAATAGCCGCCAGAGACAATGAAATCAACGACATGTTGGGCACTCTCAACGAAATACAGGATGGACTTCAGGCCATAACAGAGGCCGAAGGGAAGATGGCTGTTATAAAAGACGGTGACGCTACCAACAAGACCGAATTGCTGAGGCAGGACGTTCAGTTCATCGCTGATAAGATGCAGCAGAACCGTGAGCTTATAAAGAAGCTGCGGCAGCAGATGAGGGAGAGCGGCTTTAAGGGCGATCAGCTTAAGAAAACCATAGATGCGCTGACCGCACAGCTTAGCGAGAAAGACCGGCAACTGCAGCAACTGCGGCAGGAACTCGACGCTAAGGACATACACATTGCCGAACTCGACAATACGATTAACTCGCTTCACGACGATGTTAGCTCGCTAAACAACGACGTTGCATCACTAAAGGATGAGAGCAGTCAGAAAACCGAGACCATAAACAGTCAGGATAAGCAACTCAATACGGCCTGGTTTGCCTTCGGTTCTAAGAAAGAACTCAAGGAGCAAGGAATACTTGAGAAGGGCGAAGTGCCGCGGGGCAATTTCAATAAGAACTATTTCACGAAGATAGACATACGCGTCAACACCGAGATAAAGTTATACAGCAAGTACGCCAAGCTGCTAACCACCCATCCTTCCGGCAGTTACAACCTGCAGAAGGATGCCAACGGGCAGTACGTGTTGCGCATAACCAATCCGCAAATATTCTGGAGCACGAGCAAGTATCTCGTAATCCGGGTTAAGTAACCATATTTTTCCAAACACGAAAGGGAGGGCTCCTGTGAGTCCTCCCTTGCTTTTCTTGTTATGGATAATTGCCTGTTGCAAAGGCAATTATAGCATAATGCAAACGGCTCTGTTATTAACCAACTGATGGTGTCTTTACCGTAATGCCGTTACGGGGCTTCTGTAATTCCATTACGGGGCTTTCGTAATCTCGTTACGGGACTTCCGTAATGCCGTTACGAGGCTTCCGTAATCTCATTACGGGATAGCCGTAACAAGTTTACGTCTTGCCTTTAATAAAATTGCGGTGCATATAGCAGAATTTATTGGCAATTACTCCCAGTGTTGAAAGTGAAATAAAGCAGTTGCCGCCATGCAAGTATAACAACGTATGGTGTCCTTATTTATTATATGTGTGAGCCTCTTTCCCGATGTAAACCCCACACTGCCATAATGGCATATGTGTAAGACAAAATGGCGGTACTACTAAAACAGGTACATATATTGATAGTGTTTGGGTAGAAATAAAAATTAAATTAGAGAAAGGAAACTACAGATATGACATTTGATAAATTTACTATTAAAGCCCAAGAGGCCATTCTGGCAGCCGTGAACATGGCTCAACAGAACGGCCAACAGGTCATAGAGCCAGTCCATTTGCTTGGTGGCTTGATGGCTAAGGGCAAGGACGTAATCCAATATGTGTTCCAGCGGCTTGGCGTTAACACGCAAGTGGTGACCAGCGCTGTCAACAATGAGGTGAGCCATTTGCCCCGTGTGCAAGGCGGAGGCCAACCTTACTTGTCGTCGGAGAGTAATGAGACGCTCGAGAAAGCTCTCGAAATATCGCAGAAACAAGGGGATGAGTTTGTAAGTCTTGAAACCTTGTTGCTCGCAATTCTGCAAGTAAACAGTTCCGCTTCACGTATATTGAAAGACGCAGGTTGTACAGAGAAGGAGATGGAGATGGCTGTAAACGGTCTTCGTCAAGGTCAGAAGGTGCAGTCGCAAAGCGGTGACGAGAACTATCAGGCATTGGACAAGTACGCAATTAACCTTGTAGAACGTGCCCGTGCTGGGAAAATAGACCCTGTTATAGGCCGTGACGAAGAGATAAGGCGCGTACTTCAGATTCTGTCTCGCCGTACAAAGAACAACCCTATCTTGATAGGAGAGCCTGGTACCGGTAAAACAGCCATCGTAGAGGGCCTTGCCACGCGTATAGTACGTGGCGATGTGCCTGAGAATCTTAAGGATGTGCAGCTCTATTCACTCGATATGGGCGCCCTTTTGGCCGGTGCCAAGTACAAGGGTGAGTTTGAGGAGCGCCTGAAAGCAGTGATAAAGGAGGTTACTAACGCCAATGGCAAGATAATACTCTTCATCGATGAGATTCACACTCTTGTGGGTGCAGGCGGTGGCGAGGGTGCCATGGACGCGGCAAACATATTGAAGCCAGCCTTGGCACGTGGCGAACTGAGAGCCATTGGTGCCACTACGCTCAACGAGTATCAGAAGTATTTCGAGAAGGATAAGGCTCTGGAGCGCCGTTTCCAAACCGTAATGGTGAACGAACCGAGCGAGACCGATGCCATTTCCATACTGCGTGGACTGAAAGAACGCTATGAAAACCACCACAAGGTGCGTATACAAGACGATGCGTGCATTGCGGCAGTGAAACTCTCTGAACGCTATATCAGCGACCGGTTCTTGCCCGACAAGGCCATCGACCTTATGGATGAGGCTGCCGCTAAGTTGCGTATGGAGCGCGACAGTGTGCCTGAGGAGCTCGACGAACTTGACAGAAAGCTCAAGCAACTCGAGATAGAGCGCGAAGCTATCAAGCGTGAGGGCGACCAGCCAAAGATAGATCAGCTCGGCAAAGAGATTGCAGAGCTTAAAGAAAAAGAGCATTCCTACCGTGCAAAGTGGGAAGGCGAGAAGGCTTTGGTCAACAAAATACAGCAAGACAAGCAGGAAATGGAGAACCTTAAGTATGAAGCCGAGCGTGCAGAGCGTGAAGGCAGCTACGAGAAAGTGGCTGAAATAAGGTACTCTAAGATTCCAGCGCTGCAAGAAGACATAAAGAAGATACAGCAACAGCTGCAATCCACACAGGGTGGACAGGCCTTAGTGCGTGAGGAAGTCACTGCCGACGACATAGCAGAGGTGGTGAGTCGCTGGACG
This sequence comes from uncultured Prevotella sp., assembly GCA_964623995.1. GTDB lineage: Bacteria > Bacteroidota > Bacteroidia > Bacteroidales > Bacteroidaceae > Prevotella. The sequence goes on from CAZUWO010000034.1 coordinate 21,616, forward strand.
GGAATACCTGTACAACGCATGATGCAGAGTGAACGTGACAAGCTGTTGCACCTTGAGGACGAGCTCCACAAGCGTGTAATAGGTCAGGATGAGGCTATAACAGCAGTGGCAAATGCCGTTCGCCGCAGCCGCGCAGGCCTACAAGACCCGAAGAGACCTATCGCTTCGTTCATATTTCTAGGCACTACTGGTACCGGAAAAACCGAATTGGCAAAAACGTTGGCCGATTATCTCTTCAACGATGAGTCAATGCTGACGCGTATTGATATGAGTGAGTACATGGATAAGTTTAGCGTTACCCGCCTGATTGGTGCACCTCCGGGCTACGTTGGCTACGATGAGGGCGGTCAACTCACTGAGGCCGTAAGGCGGAAACCTTACTCCGTGGTGCTCTTTGATGAGATAGAGAAGGCTCATCCCGATGTGTTCAACTTGCTCTTGCAGGTGCTCGACGATGGCAGACTTACCGATAACAAGGGCCGTACCGTTGACTTCAAGAACACAATCATCATCATGACGAGCAACGCCACACGTGAACAGCTGCAGAAGATTATGCGTCCTGAGTTCCTCAACCGTATAGATGACATCATAACCTTCAAGCCATTGACTCGCGATCAGATTGTGAAGATAGTGGAATTGCAGATGAACCGCGTACGCAAGATGATAGAACCGCAAGGCTATCAGCTTGAATGGACTCCTGCTGCCATCAACTTCATTGCCGACAAGGGCTATGATCCAGTCTACGGAGCGCGTCCGGTAAAGCGCGCTATACAAGATTATGTGCTCAATGACCTGTCTAAAGCCATCCTGGCAGAGACGGTTAGCAACAAGGAGCCCATCACTATCGACTTCGCCGACGGTCATTTGGTGTTCAAGAACTAATAGTAACTCTTCAATAAAGAATAGGGTACAATCCGCAAGGCTTGCACCCTATTCTTGTTTTTATGCCTCTATGACGATTCTTTTTTGCTGAATCTGCTATGCCATGTTATTATTTTTTCGTATTTTTGTGGCAACAATTAGAACACCGAACAAACAACTTAAAACTATCAAACCTATGGAAATGAGAGCACTGGAAACCCTTAGCTTCACTCAGTCTCTGTCTAAGGCTGTCGACAACATATCCCGTTTCAATGGCCGTTCACGCAGGTCCGAGTTCTGGTGGCCCATGTTTGTGGTCGTCGTAGCGTCGCTTTTCTTCCACGTTATTGGTCTAATAATGTACATTCTAACCATTCCGCTCACGTTCAGGCGGCTCCACGATGTCGGCAAAAGTGGCTGGTGGTGGGGTGTAGGGGCCATTGTCAAAGTCGGTTTTTATGTCTTTTGCTTTATGCAAGTCTTGCTACCGAGTTTCGCTTTGGCCGATCCTATGTCTGTTTTCAACTTTTCGTGGTTCAATTACAATAGTTTGTTCATCAGTTCGGTATATGTCAAGATGTTTTTATTTATGATACTATGCTTGGCTTACGATGTTGTCCTCGTCATTTTGCTATGCCAGGACAGCCAGCCTTACGACAATAAGTACGGCGCTTCTACAAAATACGTTCCCTATTAAGATAATTCCCGGTCCACATAATTATTATTACAGCACTTTGGCAAGTGCCATAAAGGCTCATCCGGCAAGAAATTCCTTCAGCTCGGAGAGCCTCTCTTCCATTGCCTTACGGCCCTCATCGTAGACCTGTTGCATAATATCGGGGTTGTGGGTTACGTGACTTATAGCCAGTTTATGCTTGGGCCGTATCACGAAGGCGGCACCTTCAGCCTCGCGTTGTGACACATATTCGAG
>CAZUWO010000035.1:0-18671 GCA_964623995.1 uncultured Prevotella sp.
GCTTCGGAGATGCTGGGAGTTCCCTTCGGCATCATCGATCTTAGCCTTGCGCCTACTCCTGCCGTTGGTGATTCGGTGGCTGACATACTCCATTGCATTGGCGTTGAGCGTCCCGGAGCCCCCGGAACCACTGCAGCGCTTGCCCTTCTCAACGATCAGGTGAAGAAAGGAGGCATCATGGCCAGCTCTTATGTGGGTGGACTGTCGGGGGCTTTCATACCCGTGAGCGAGGATCAGGGCATGATAGACGCCGTATCGGCAGGGGCTCTGACAATTGAAAAGCTCGAGGCCATGACCTGTGTATGCTCCGTCGGTCTCGATATGATAGCCATTCCGGGCGATACTCCTGCCACAACCATTGCCGGAATCATAGCCGATGAGAGTGCGATAGGTATGGTAAACCAAAAGACAACCGCCGTGCGCATCATTCCGGTTATAGGCAAGAACGTAGGCGACACCGTGGTTTGGGGCGGTCTTCTGGGCTATGCGCCCATCATGCCAGTAAACAAATTCTCTTCGGATAGATTCGTAAATCGTGGCGGAAGGATTCCTGCGCCGGTTCATTCCTTTAAGAATTAACGGCGGCAGAAGGCTATTGCCTTTTTGTTGAACTTGAATTGATGACACGTAAGCATATCTTCCAATGACGCAGTATCTTAAAATGAGAAATCTTGAAAATATCGTCTGCGTGTCTGATAGTATATTATATCCCAAGCCGAAGCGTTGATATGGCTTTGCTATACCACCAGTTCGGCTTGGGATTATTTGTTAAAAAAAGGCTGGAGTCTTGCTTTTAACGGAAGTCTTTTGTAATTTTGCAGTCGATTAATCTTCCTTTTCCGTCTTGCTCGTTTTATGATTTGCATGCTCTTGAAACGAGTATAGACCATTATAGAATCTTAGCCTTTTTATAATATTTACCCTGTAAATTTCATTACAATCGGCTGTAAGAATGTTACGAAGCTTTCGTAACGTTATTACGGGATTGCCGTAATCGGATTACAAGACTTCCGTAACGTCGTTACGAGGCTTTCGTAATGACATTACGGAAGTTCTGTAACGACCTTACAGAGGATTAGTGCTCAGATTGTCCTTTTGCACTGCGGCTTGACCCCCAATAAAACATTGACAAGTCATGTGCTATTGCGATGCAAAGAGGAGTGCATCTGTAATATCTGAAGCAATGCTTTGGCAGTGTGAACGTGGTTCTTTACACTTCCTTAACCAATGCTTTAGGGCCTGTAAGGCGACTTGTTAGTGAGGCTAAGGCTGTTTCTGCTTGTCGTAGGCGTGCACAGGATAGTCTATTGTGTAGTGCAGTCCGCGGCTCTCTTTGCGCTCTATGGCTTGCCGTGTAATAAGATAGCCCACGTTTATCATGTTCCTCAGTTCGCAGATATCGCGTGTAGCCTTAACCCGTTTAAACAGTGCCTCGGTCTCTTCGTATAGCAAGTCGAGTCTGTCCCATGCGCGTTTGAGTCTTAAATCGCTGCGAACTATGCCCACATAGTTAGACATTATCTCGCCAACCTCCTTAACGCTCTGTGTGATTAGTACCTTCTCCTCGTTGGTCATGGTGCCTTCGTCGTTCCATTCGGGCACTTTGGTGTTGAAGTCGTAGCTGTCCACCACCTTAAGAGTATGCTTTGCGGCCGCGTCGGCATAGACAACGGCCTCTATAAGTGAGTTGCTTGCAAGCCTGTTGCCGCCGTGCAGGCCCGTGCAAGAGCATTCACCGATGGCATATAGACGATGTATTGACGACTCGCCGTTTAGGTCTACCTTGATGCCTCCGCACATATAGTGGGCTGCTGGGCGTACGGGTATGTACTCTTTTGTTATGTCTATGCCAATGCTTAGGCACTTAGCATAGATGTTTGGAAAGTGAAGCTTGGTCTGTTCGGGGTCTTTGTGGGTTACGTCCAGGCATACATGGTCGAGTCCATGCTTCTTCATCTCCTTGTCAATGGCACGGGCCACGATGTCTCTTGGTGCCAATGAGAGCCTCGGATCATAGTTTTCCATGAAGCTTTCGCCTGTAGGCAGCCGCAATATGCCGCCATAGCCCCGCATGGCCTCGGTTATAAGGAATGCCGGATGTGTTTCTCCAGGGTGGTAAAGTGCCGTAGGGTGGAACTGAACAAACTCCATATCCTTCACGGTTCCTTTGGCTCTGTACACCATTGCCTCGCCATCGCCGGTTGCTATTATGGGATTGGTAGTAGTTTGGTATACTGCGCCGCAGCCGCCGGTACACATCAGCGTTACCTTACTTAGGTAAGTGTCCACTTTTCCCGTGTCAGGGTTGAGCACATAAGCGCCATAGCACTCTATGTCAGGTGTGCGACGGGTAACCTCTATGCCCAGATGGTGCTGCGTTATAATCTCTACGGCAAAGTGATATTCCTTTATTTCTATTTGCGGATTAGCTCTAACGGCAGCCATTAGCGCCCGTTGTATTTCGGCTCCTGTATCATCGGCGTGGTGCAGAATACGGAATTCGGAGTGTCCTCCCTCACGGTGCAGGTCGTAACGGCCGTCCTGCATCTTGTCGAAATGAGTGCCCCAGTTTACGAGTTCCTTTATTTGTGCAGGTGCGTTCCTTACCACTTGCTCCACCGCGGCAGGGTCACTGATGTAATCTCCCGCCACCATCGTGTCGTGAATGTGCTTTTCAAAGTTGTCAACCTCAAGGTTAGTAACCGACGCTACGCCCCCTTGGGCAAAAGAAGTGTTGGCCTCGTCGAGTGCTGTCTTGCATATAATGCATATCTTTCCTTTATGTGCCCTTGCTATTTTAAGGGCATAACTCATTCCGGCAACACCCGCGCCGATGATGAGGAAATCGTATTTGTAGAGCATTTTCGGTTTTATTAAATCGGTGCAAAAATAGTAATTTATTGTCATATAGCACACGTGTGGGCTTATTTTTTTGTAATTTTGCAGTCAATATGGACACAATCTTTCATCATAGGCTATCGGTTGGCGAAGTGAGCGGCATAATAATCTATGTCGTTGCTGCCTTTGTCTCCTTGTGGGTGCGCCAACCTGTGTCTGTAATCATTGGCGTTTTATTTCTCGTATTGGCTGTATTGTTCATTGAACGCGCTATTCATACCACATATATCATCACCTCTGACGGATGGTTACGTGTGGATAGGGGGCGCTTGTCTGGCCAGACCAAAGTCAGAATTGCCGATATTAGACGATGCACCAAGGTGAGACTAATGGGCGGACTAACTCATTATCTGCTTATTGAGTATGGCGACAAAGGTCGCTTGCTCCATGTGCAACCTGTAGACGAGGACAGAATGATGAGGATTATTGATAAAGTTAAAGCGGAATGAGGCAGGTAGGAAGCTTGCTCTTGTTGCTCTTGTTGCTGATTGGCACAACTACAACAAAGGCACAGAATAATTTTGAGGAGAATCAGGATGACGAATTGACGGCCGATACGCTCGAACTCTCCGACAGTACCGACATTTCGCAAGACAGTTTGCAGCTCCATCTGCCTTGGCCACAATCGTTTCAGGCTGAGATGGAGCGGCTATTACATAACGATTTGTTTGAACTGAGCCAAGTTGGGGTCATGGTCTACGACCTTGATGCTGATTCTGTGCTGTTCTGTCGCAATGAAAGACAGCGCATGAGGCCTGCTTCGACCATGAAAGTCATTACCGCTATCTCTGCTCTCGACTGTTTAGGGGGCAGTTATCAGTTCAGGACTCAACTGAGATATGATGGAACTATAGATAACAACACCCTTACAGGTAATCTTTATTGCATAGGCGGTATGGATCCAAGGTTCAACAATGACGACATGAAGGCTTTTGTGCAGAGCATAAAGGATATGGGTATAGACACCATAAGGGGCAATGTGTGTGCCGATTTGTCGTTTAAAGACAAGCGGCCTTATGGTAGCGGATGGTGCTGGGACGATGATAACTGGACGCTTTCACCCCTTCTTGTAAGCAAGCGTGCAGTCTTTATGCCGCGATTGCTTACGGCTTTGTCGGCCGAAGGAATAGTTTTTGAGGGCGATACCATTTCAGATAAAGTTACTCCATCGGGCTCTACTTATGAGATTTGTACCCGTACTCACAGCATAGACCAAATACTTGGGCGCATGCTTAAGGAGAGCGACAACCTCTATGCAGAATCAATGTTTTATCAAATTGCTCATGCCACTGGCCAGTCTTGGGCTTCTGCACGCCAGGCACGCCAGGTTATCAATCGGATTATAACAAAAACAGGGCTTAAACCGTCAATGTATACCGTTGCGGATGGCTCCGGCCTCTCATTATATAATTATGTTACGCCTGAGCTTGAGGTAATGATGCTTCGTTATGCATGGCGTAGTGACGGCATCTATGAGCATCTTTATCCAGCGTTACCTATTGCAGGAGTCGACGGAACCTTAAGAAAGCGCATGCGTGGCACCTTTGCTGAGGGCAATGTTCATGCCAAAACAGGCACCGTAGAGGGTGTTCGCTCTCTTGCAGGCTATGCCAAGGCGTCCAATGGACACATGCTTGCGTTCTCGATTATAAATCAAGGAGTAAGACTTAGCGGTCCTGCAAGGCGCTTTCAGGACCGAGTTTGCAATGCCATGTGCAGGCCTTGAGGCCTGCACAGAGGTCAGTTCCGCTTCAGAATGTACACATGGCTTGTGCCTTCTGTACTTGTAAGAATGTCTAATCCAACCTTCATCAGATAGTCGCCGCTGTATGTTGCAGTGCGGGATAGCTCTCCTTCAGTCAGATTTGTTTCGGTAACATCGTAAGAAGCCTGTGGGTCGAGTCCTTGGAGGAGAACTGGATAGAGTATCTCCCTGTAGCGAGGATGCAAGTCGTAGGCAAATAGGACGGCTTGACTCTTATCCTTACTTACGTAGTTTACAGCCATGTGATTACTCTCATAGGGTGATACAAGGCGGTAAAGGTCGCCTTCAAGAATCACATTTTTCATCTTATTGTAGTTGGCTACTGCTTGTTGGCAGAACTTATAGTCCTTTGATGAAAGTGACTTCAAGTCGATATCGAATCCCAATTTACACATAGAGGCAACGTCGGCACGGAACTTTATAGATGTGTTTTTGTTCCAGTTGGTTACGTGGGCACACATAGCTTTGACCGGAAAGAATCTTGATAGCGACCATTGTATGTAGAGTCGCTCATACGGATCTGTATCGTCTGAGCACCAGAACTCGGTGAAGTATTTCAGAATGCCATAGTCGCAACGTGCCCCACCACCAGAACAAAGCATCATTTGCAGTCTTGGATATTTCTTGGCAATGCGGTCCAGCACGCTGTAAAGTCCATGAACGTAGTCTATATATAGGTTGCCTTGCTTGTCTTTCAAGTAAGGTGAGTAGATGTTTGTTATAGGGCTGTTACAGTCCCACTTAAAGTACGACACCTTGTGGCACTTGGTCAGTATTCTGTCTACAATGCTGAAGACGTAGTCTTGTACCTTTGGGTTGCTCAGGTCGAGCACCAATTGGTTGCGATAGTAGTACATTTCGCGGTTAGGAAGGTGAATGGCCCAATCAGGATGCTTCTCAAACAGTTCGCTTTTGGGATTAACCATTTCCGGCTCTATCCATAATCCGAATTTCACTCCGGCCTTATCGGTTGCTTCTCCAAGTCCTTTCAGTCCGTTGGGTAGCTTCTTTACGTTTGCCTCCCAATCGCCAAGACCGGCATGATCATCATTTCTCGGATATTTATTGCCAAACCAACCGTCATCGAGCAGGAACATATCAACCCCCAAATCCTTAGCATCTTTCATTAGTTCGGACAGACTTTGCTCGTTGAAGTCGAATCCTGTGTTCTCCCAATTGTTGAGAAGGGTGAGCCTTTGTCCCTCTCCGTCCTTCAATTGGTAAAGCCTTGCCCAGTCGTGAAGATTGCGGCTGGCCTGTCCTATACCGCTATCGCTCAGTGTAAATATGAATTCTGGTGTCTTGAACGTTTGCCCCGGTTGCAGCAAATAGTCAGAAGAATAAGGATTTATGCCGGGCAATACACGTAGAACGCCAGCATTATCTACCTCAAAAGTGGTGCGAAAGTTTCCTGTCCATGCCGTTGTGCCCAGCATAACCTTGCCCTGTTGCTCCATGGGAGTACTGCCAATGCCGAGTGCAAAGAAGTTTTCCATCTGCATTGCGGCACGTGTTCCGAGCTTGGTGTCTATTATTTTCTTTCCATATTGCAACTCTTCGGTTGTCGGAAGTCCCTCCCTTGCCCAGTCGCCATGATAGCTTGTAAGGAAGTAATGGGGTGACTTGAAATAGAGAATGCAGCTATTTTGCCTCCAGAGTTTTACGGCTTTCTTCTCGTGATGTACAATTTCACTCCATACTTTTATTACATCTTCGTTATAAAAAGCTTGATAATAGAGGTTGACTTCCACGGGATATTGGTTGTCTGCAAGATGTATCACGGTTTCCGTGCCGCCATTTATATTTTTCTGTTCGTGGCTTTTATAGTATAAATAAGTTGAACGGTTGCCGTCGTTGTGGGTTATAGCAATGGCTGGTTCAAAGAAAGTTTCATCTCCAGAGCCTTCCATCACCTCATTTCCACGCACAGGATAACTGCCGTCTGAACCTCCATAAGTTCGTGTTGAAATAAGAGATGCTTCAGAAAGGTTAAGAAGTTTAGGCCCGAGATAGACCTGGTAGAATCTACCTTTGTCAGAAACACGAAGCAGCAAGTCTGTGTTGGCTGTTGAAATCCGCACCACCTGCCCGTCGATGGCCATCATATTGATGGCCACAATAATGAAAATGAAAGTTGAAATGAGTTTTCGCATGTATTAAATGTTCAGTTTGTAGATAGTTATATTGTCGATTTTAGCCTTTTTTATTCTGAAATGAAAATTCAGATAGTATTTTTATGACGTTGGAGTCACCTGGTTTGTCACCGCATTTTGGCCTCAATTGGCAAATATTTAAACTGAACATTTGTCTACAAATACGTCTTTTCAATTTGTATTTTTTAAAATTCAAGAACGTTTTTGCTTTTGGTATTCACTGTCTTTTGCCCTCACTTAGACTATTGTCTTTACTCTTTCTGTGAGTTCCTTTGGCAGTTTCGGCATTGCTCCTTTCTGTGTACAGACGTAAGCACTTACTTCTACAGCTAACTTGTGGGCCTCCTTGATGGGCATTCCCGAAAGTATTGCTGCCGTGAAACTGCCGGTAAACGAGTCGCCAGCGCCTACAGTGTCTGCTACTTCAACTTTGGACGTTGGCTGGAAGCTTTTCTGCTTTGGTGCAAAGACATAACTTCCGTTGATTCCACAGGTCAGAACAATCATCTTAAGATTGTATTTCTCGAGTATGAGCCGGCACTTATTTTCCATGTCGAGGCCGGGATAGTCGAACATTCTGCCCAATATGACAAGTTCTTCATCGTTTATCTTGAGTATGTCGGCGTATGTAGTGCTTTCCTGTATTATTTCTTTTGTATAGAAGTTACCACGCAAATTGATATCGAAAATTTTGAGGCAGTCTGCTGGAGTGGTGTCAAGAAACTTGTTTATAGTTTGTCTCGACTCTTCACTGCGTTGTGCCAACGTGCCGAAACATACAGCACGGCAGTCCTTAGCTGCTGCCTCTATCTCCGGAGTGAACTTCAAATGGTCCCAGGCTACATTTGGAGTAAAAATGTAAGTGGGCACTCCGTGTTCGTTAAGGTCCACATTTACTGTTCCGGTAGGATAGGGAACTCGGGGAATTATGTATTTGAGACCATTATTATCGAATGTTTTTAAGGCATGGTCGCCTAGTATATCGTTGCCGACGGCACTGATTGTATAGGCATCGAAGCCGAATTGGCTTGTGTGATATGCAAAGTTTGCGGGTGCGCCGCCAAGCTTTGGGCCTGTGGGTAGTATGTCATAGAGTACCTCACCCAATCCTATTATTTTGTTTCCCATGATGATTGAAGTTTTAAAGTTGTTGTAATTGAAGAGTTAGTTTGTTTGGAAATGTATGAATATTGTGCGCCACGACAAAGTCCCATTATCAAATATGGCCTCTCATTAAATTTTTAGAATAGTGAAAGTTAGCGGTTGTTATGGCCGAATGCTATTGTTCGGGATACTGCTGGTATATCTTTAACCCATAGTTGGATGCTGTGGCATATATATATTCCATAATTATGCTGAGTTGCTCTTCGTACTTTTTCCATGTCTTCTCCTTAAGAAAGAAATAGAATTCTACAGGTACGCCACATTGTGTGGCCTCCAACTCGCGCACCATAACCATCATTTCTGAGTTCACTTCGGGCTGTTTGGCAAGCCATTGCTCCATGTCGGTTCGGAATTTACCCATATTAGTCAGCTTGTGGGAGTCGTCAATGAACTTTATACTCCTAAAATCGAAGTAGACAATGCGCTTTGCCCGCCGGCCATTACCGTCTTGCATGCCTATCCAGTTTTGGAATATACCGTTTACAAGTGTCGTAGGTGAGATGGTCATGATTGTGTTATCGAAGTTCTGAACCTTGACAGTGGTGAGTGTCATCTCCTTTACGATGCCGTTGACTTCAGTCCCTGGCACCGTGATCCAGTCGCCTTTGTGTAGCATGTCGTTACTCGTGAGCCTTATTCCGGCCACAAGTCCAACTATAGTGTCTTTGAAAACGAGCATCAGAATGGCACTTGTAGCACCGAGACCGGCAAAAAGCGAAGTGGGATTCTTGCCCAAGGCGAGGGCCACGATAATTATTGTGGCTACAAAATAAAGTACAATGCGTAGTACACCACAGAATGATTTTAGGTATTGCTGGGTGCTTGTACTGCGAGCTTTCACCTCATCGAGGCGGTTGAATGAACTGATTATAGCCCCGATGGTGTGGACAGCGGTGGCAGTTATATAGATTGCAGTTGCTCGAGCCAGTAATTCTCTTACGAAAGGAAACTGATAGAAGACCATGGGAAGTAGCTTCCAGACGAAGATTGCTGGCACAATGGCACATGCTGAGAGCAAAACATGGTCGTTGAAGACTATTTCATCCCATGTAGCTTCGGTCTTATTGACAAACTTTCTTATTACAGGAACCAGCAGCCGGCGGCACAGCGCATAGCTGAGCCATGCTATCAGGGCCGCAACAAGAATGAGAAGAATATGCCTAACCACAGGTACTGCGCTGCCATGAAGCCCTATTGTCTCAAGAAACCGCTCTATTGCTATTCTGATATGTTCCATTATTTGCGCGTGTAGACTATGTCAGTTCCGCTGATGTATATTTTGTTGCCTTCCAAAATGCAAGTATCGGTCACATCTTCAGTCTCATTGTCAATGATGCTTTTGCCTTTTAATACTACGGTATCGCCCTTTTGCTGCCATGAAGAATAGGGAAGAGTGGGCATATTAATGCTTTCAGCTTTGCCACCGGCCATGAGCTTTACGCCTATTACGCCGGCTGAATCTTCTGGATTGGACATTGTCCATGAGCCTTCTACGTTTATCGTGGAGTCATTATCGGTCTTACTGCTCGTCTGTTTGTTCCCATTGCAGCCTAAAACCATAACCGCAATAAGTAAAAATGGTAGAATATTTGTTGCTTTCATTTTATGGTTGCTTTTAATCCTTGTTATACCTCTATTATATGGTCTTGTGGTGAGCGTAAATATATTGCATGTGGTTCATAGGGTGGGAGCCCCATGTGGCTTGTCCTACAACTTCGAAGCCCACACGGGAGTATAGTTTTTGGGCGAGGGGATTTCCAGCGTCTACTAGAAGGCCTGTGGCAGCAACACCAAGTTCACGCCCTCGAGTAATTCCCGCTTTGAGAAGCTCAGTAGCAATGCCATGTCCGCGAAAGCGAGAATCCACACATAGACTGTCAAGATAGTACTCTCCAGCTTTGGTTTCATCGTCTATTTGGCTGTAATCTATGCCGAAACTTTGCTTAGCTCCATCTACGAATGCTTTTCTAAGCCTATGAAGATCGGCTCCATCGTAGCCAACAAGGATTCCTGCGAGCTCATTGCCGGAGTGGGCTATAAGGGTATTACGGTAAGAATATTGAGAATTGTCCATTGCCACAAGCCTTGTCATTAGCTGATGGAAGTCTTCGAGTGTGTGATTTGGTCCTGCAAACCACTGACAACAGTCAAGATTCATGGCTTCCATTATCATTTTCGCTATGAGAGAAGCCTCGCTTGGATTAGCGTTGGTTATGGTAATGTTGTTCATAATATGTATTAATAGCTTTTGCAAAAATACGATTTTATCTTGAATATTCCTAATTATAGGTGTATTTTATCAATTTAAACGATAAAGGCGCTCCCAACTATATTGTCGGAAACGCCCAGATAAAATATTTAAATGTATAAGCTAATCTTATTCAGCTTTTTCGGTCTCTACTGCAACGAAATTTTTCAAGTCGTCGGCATTGAAAGCCTTGACATAAGCTGCATGACCTACAACCTCTTCCTCTGCCATACGTACATATACATTGGCACTCTTGGCAAAGAGTTCAGGTGCCTTAGAAGCATCTTCTGTGATGAGAAGTGACATAATAATATCGGCAGTCATGTCGTAAAGACGACGTCCGAGGAAGTCATGCTCATCTTGATTGCCATCGGCCTTAACCTTTTCAACGGCTTCGGTATATAACTCTACCATCTTAGCTATACGCTTGCGCAGTGGCTTCATGTCATCACTAACTTCTGTTTGCATCATTTCGTTGATGATGTTAAGGTAGGTGCCATTGGTGATGTAGCGTATTGCTGCCACTACTTGCAGCTGTGTGGTGCCCTCGTAGATTGAGAAAATGCGGGCATCGCGATAGAGACGTTGGCTTTTATACTCCATAATGAAGCCTGAACCACCATGAACAGAGATGGCATCGTAGGCATTCTGATTGGCATATTCAGAGTTCATACCCTTTGCCACAGGTGTGAAAGCATCGGCCAAGCGGCTGTATTTTTTCATCTCCTGACGCTCCTCAGGCGATAATTTCTCATCGCGGGAGATATCTTCAAGCGACTTGTAGATGTCAACATAGCGTGCTGTCTGATAAAGAAGTGATCTTCCGGCATCGAGCTTAGCCTTCATACGGCTCAGCATGTCATAGACAGCAGGGAAGGTAATGATCTTCTTGCCAAACTGTTGACGCTCTTTGGCATAAGCAAGAGCCTCATTGTAGGCTTCCTGCTCAACGCCAACGCTCTGTGCGGCAATGCCAAGGCGGGCTCCGTTCATTAGCGCCATGACGTATTTGATGAGTCCAAGGCGAGTACTACCACAGAGTTCGGCCTTTGCATTCTTGAATACGAGCTCGCAAGTAGGTGACCCGTGGATGCCCAACTTGTTTTCAATGTGGCGCACAGTTACGCCTCCGCTCTTTTTGTCGTATATGAACATTGACAGTCCACGGCCATCATGAGTTCCTTCTTCCGATCTTGCAAGTACCAAATGTATATCGCTGTCGCCATTGGTTATGAAGCGTTTAACGCCGTTTAGCCTCCATGTGCCGTCAGCATCCTGTGTGGCTTTCAGCATAACGCGCTGCAAGTCGCTACCCGCATCTGGCTCTGTGAGGTCCATACTCATGGTTTCTCCAGCTGAAATGCGCGGTATGTACTTCTCTCTTTGCTCGTCACTGCCGAACTCATAGAGTGTATCAATACAACTTTGCAGGCTCCAAACATTTTGGAAACCGGCATCAGCGGCAGAGATAACCTCGCTAAGCATAGAGAAAATAACGTTGGGAACGTTGAGTCCACCATAGCGTCGGGTCATGGATATGCCCCAAAGACCAGCTTTGCGGGTGGCATCAAGATTTTCATAGGTCTTTGATGCATACTTCATGCGGCCATTCTCAAGATGTGGACCCTCAAGATCTACGGCCTCAGAGTTAGGCTCTATAATGTTGGCAGCAACATCACCGGTTATGTCGAGAAGCCTTTTGTAGTTCTCGATAGCGTCCTCATAGTTTACCGGAGCATCCTCATATTTGTCCTTGTCAGCGTAATTGCGCTCTTTGAGATCAACAATGCGCTTCATCAACGGATGATTAAGGTGGAACTCAATCTCCGGATGGTCTTTATAATAATTTGCCATAATATTAATGTTGAATTAGATTGTGGAGTTTGTTGAACCGTTTGTTAATTGAAATTCACTGACAAGTCAACGGCCAAGCTTTGCATTTGCGTTACCCATTTAACTGTTTAGCTTCTCAAAGACGGTAAATCCACGCTCTTCATTCATTATTCTTATTTGCTGTTCTGCTTGTAATATTTGATGAGTTTTGGCACAACGTCCTCTACAGTTCCATTGATCACATAGTCGGCAATCTTGTTTATCGGAGCCTCGGGGTCGCTGTTGATGGAGATGATGATGCCTGCATCCTGCATTCCGGCAATGTGCTGTATCTGACCACTTATGCCACAGGCGATATAAACCTTAGGATGAACGGTGATACCAGTCTGACCTATTTGACGATCGTGTTCAACCCAGCCAGCGTCGACGGCAGCACGAGAAGCGCCAACCTCAGCATGGAGCTCCTTGGCCAACTGGAAGAGCATGTCGAAACCTTCCTTAGAGCCCATGCCATAGCCTCCGGCTACAACAATTGCGGCACCTTTAAGGTTGTTTTTTGCAGCTTCAACATGGCGGTCAATTACTTTTACAACGTAATCAGCCTCGGGTACATATTTAGCTACATCAGGATAGACCACCTCTCCTTTGGCTTTGCCGTCGTAGAGAGCCTTCTGCATGACGCCAGAGCGTACGGTTGCCATCTGCGGACGATGGTCGGGGTTGACAATAGTTGCCACAATGTTGCCACCAAATGCCGGCCTTATCTGATAGAGAAGGTTGTCATAGTGCTTGCCTGACTTCTTGTCGTCGTAGTCGCCTATCTCCAATTGGGTGCAGTCGGCGGTAAGTCCGGAAGTCAAAGATGAGGAAACGCGGGGACCGAGGTCGCGGCCTATAACAGTTGCGCCCATGAGAGCAATCTGCGGTTTCTCCTCTTTGAACAGGTTGACAAGTATGTCTGTGTGTGGAGCAGAGGTGTAAGGAAAGAGTCCTTCGGCATCAAAGACGTAGAGCTTGTCCACTCCGTAGGGCAGAATCTGGTCTTCCACCTTACCCTTAATACCGGTTCCGGCCACGATAGCTTCGAGGTCTACACCAAGTTTGTTGGCCAGTTTGCGACCCTTTGTAAGCAGTTCTTGAGAAACTTCCTGTACTTGTGTTCCTTCAATTTCGCAATATACAAATACGTTGTTCATGTTCAACCAATTATCTTCTCGTCCAACAATTCCTTAATAAGACTCTCTACGTCGGCGTCGCTTGATGTAAGCGTCTTCGACTCCTTAGCCTGGAAAACAATATTCTTTACGGTTTTAACCTTAGTAGGTGAACCACTGAGTCCACACTGGGCCTCATCTCCATCAATGTCAGCAACGCTCCACTGATTGAGAGTCAGGTATGGGCGCTCCTCGTAGAGCTTGCTCCATGGCTCATCACCTTTGCGCTCCATAGGGCAAGTGGCGTACTTGTATTTCATAACAAGCTTTGCGTTGCATGGGCGGGCAGGGGCTGCTGTGTTGTTAACGGTGACAAGAACCGGCAGTGGCGCTACCACTGTCTCCACGCCACCATCGATATGGCGGCGGATTGTGGCTTTGCCATCTTCGATTTTGAGCACTTCCTCGGCATAGGTAACTTGGTTAAGCCCAAGCTTTTGGGCAACCTGCGGACCTACTTGAGCTGTATCGCCATCGATAGCCTGGCGACCTCCGATGATGATATCAACATCGCCGATGTGGCGTATGGCTGTGGCGAGGGCATAACTGGTGGCCAAAGTGTCGGCACCGGCAAACTTACGGTCGGTCAGAAGCCATCCTGTGTCGGCTCCTCGGTATAGTCCTTGGCGGATAATCTCACCTGCACGGGGAGGGCCCATGGTGAGAACACCTACCGTTGAACCAGGATTTTGCTCTTTAAGGCGCAGGGCCTGCTCCAGAGCGTTAAGGTCTTCAGGATTGAAGATAGCAGGCAAAGCAGCGCGGTTTACGGTTCCTTCTGCCGTCATTGCGTCTTTGCCCACATTTCTTGTGTCTGGTACTTGCTTGGCAAGTACTATGATTCTTAATTTCATATAATGAATAAAATGTGATGTTTGCGAAATTTCGTGGCAAAGATACACATTTTTCATTCAACGGACAAATATCATGCACAAAAACGAACGGAATGTGCACAAACGGCTTTTTTTGTGCAATAATGTTTTGCTTTCTTAGCTTTTTCTGTCCAAATTATCAGTTATTGAAACTTTATGTTGTAAATATTATGCTGCCTAATGGTTCTATGGTGGCTGAGACTGAATGATATGCAATTTGCAAGCTGCTGGTTTGGCCTTGCTAAGGCAGTGGGTTACGGCATCGAAGTGGTTGGTTTGGCCTTGCTGAAGTACTGTATGTTTTTTGCAGTCTATATTATATTATTAGCCATTATCCTGATTGTTGGCTTTTTTGTATCTTTGCACCCGAAACAGGAAAAACAATATGGCTAAGAGTACAGATATAGATATGCTTCATGGGCCCTTGGCCATGAAACTAATTAAGTTTGCCATCCCCTTTGCTCTCAGCAGCATGCTTGAGCAGCTGTTTGTTTCCATAGATTTGGCTGTTGTCGGCAGGTTTGCCAGTAGTGAGGCGCTTGCGGCTGTTGGGGCAAACACCTTTCTTATCAATCTTCTCATCAATCTTTTCGTTGGTATTTCTATCGGCTCCAATGTGTTAATATCCAATCATATAGGGCAAAACGACGAGCGAGGCATACGCCACGCTGTGAGCACCACGGCAGTTCTGGCTCTGATAAGCGGTGGAGTGCTCTTTGTTTTTGGTCCTCTGATAGCCAGTCCTACGCTTAAGCTGATGGGGACTCCCGAGAATGTGCTGCCAGATGCTACGCTATTCTTGCGCATTTACTTCTTCTGCATCCCATTCTTGATGATATATAACTTCGGAGCGGCTATTTTGCGGAGTAAGGGAGACACCAAACGGCCTTTGTATCTGCTGCTTGTGGCCGGTGCTATCAACACCGGACTCAATCTTGTTTTCGTCATTGGCTTACATTGGAGTGTGGCCGGAGTGGCCACAGCCACGGGTATAGCCAACGCTTTCAGTGCTGCGGGCATTGTGTGGCTGCTGCGCAGGGAGGAGGGGCCATTCCGTTTGGATTTTCATAAGATAAAAATCTACCCCACAGAGATGAAGCGCATCTTGCAAATTGGCATACCCGCCGGTGTGCAGGGTATGGTCTTCTCGTTCAGCAACATCTTTGTTCAGTCTGCCATAAATACTTACGGCGCTGCGGCCATAGCCGGATCGTCAATTTCTCAGCTGTTCGATGCTTATTGCTACTTCGTTCTTTACGCTTTTTGCGGTACCGAAGTAACTTTTATAGGGCAGAATTACGGTGCCGGACAGGTGGAGCGGTGTAAGCGTATATTCCGTTTGTGCTTCTTGTTTGGCGCTTTGGGGTGTTTGGCTGCCAACATGCTATTCGTGTTTGGACTTGATGGGGTGCTGGCTCTGTTCACTAACGACCCTCAGGTGGCTTACTATGCCAAGCTGCGCACGCTCCATGTGCTTGTATTTCAGTCGGTAGCAGCCTTTTATGAGATACCAGCTTCGGCCATGAGGGGCCTTGGCCATTCGCTCGAGCCGGCACTTCTCACCATATTTGGCACCTGTCTGCTGCGCCTTGGGTGGATATTCTTTGTTTGTCCGGTACTCCCCGGCTATGCCAATCTGATGATAGTTTATCCTATATCGTGGGCTATAACTGGTGTTCTCGTAATGACTTCTTATTTCTTTACCAGCCGAAAAGCTTTTAAATTGGTGGAGAGCCACGCTTGATTCTGTCATTTTGTCTTTGCGGTCGAGACATATTGTCAGCTAAAAGCTGTGGGCACGCTTATTGCAAAACTTGCAAGTGAATTCGGAAGGCAACGGAAAGGAAGCCCGAAGGATAAATAACAGAATTAAGAAATAAATTAAAGGAGATTTTGATATGTTGTATCCAGTATTAAACAGTTGGTTTGACAACGATTTTGATGATTTGTTCAATTACGGCTATGTACCTTCAACAGTGAGAAATACAGCCCCTGCAATCAACGTGAAGGAGAACTCTAAGGAGTATATTATTGAGGTTGCTGCCCCGGGTAGCACTAAAGACAACTTCTCGGTGAGCCTTGACAACGATGGCAATCTGCACATAAAACTTGAGAATAAGAATGAGCAGAATGAGGGCAAGAGCAAAGAGCATTACTTGCGCCGTGAGTTCAGCTACGCTGACTATGAGCAATCGCTCACTCTTCCTGACGATGTAGATGCCGAAAGCATTGGCGCCAAGGTTGAAGATGGCATATTGAAGGTAACTCTTCCTAAGAAAGGCAAAGAGGAAGTTAATGTTCAGAAGAGAATTGAAATAGCATAAATGTTTTGCGAATAACAAGGAAAGGGAATGTGATGGGTTTCCATAGCATTCCCTTTTTTGTTTTTACGCGGTTAATCTTTAGGTAATTTATTGGGTTGGCTACTCTTTTGTATTGCAAATGTGTGTATTTTCCTCATTATTTAAACCAAATATTTTATGGATTATAATGCCAATAATTTGGAAGGAAGTATTTTTTTGCCGATATTTGCAGAAGCTAATGCCGAAAGTATGCCACTTGAAAAGCTCAACGCAGCCTATAATGTGGCAAGGCAGAATATGCTATGGTATGGCCAAAGCGATAATATGATTTAACAATAATGAAATGAAAAGAATTCTTATCCTCACGCTGCTCTTATCAGTCTTCACCCTTGGCGG
This sequence comes from uncultured Prevotella sp., assembly GCA_964623995.1. Taxonomy (GTDB): domain Bacteria; phylum Bacteroidota; class Bacteroidia; order Bacteroidales; family Bacteroidaceae; genus Prevotella. Next base: position 16,847 of record CAZUWO010000035.1, read on the forward strand.
CTATGCCCAGAAGCATGTGGTAAAGCGCAAAACAACCACGGTTGTACAACCGAATCCCAAACCCATTGGCAATGATTCTTCGAGAAAGACGGATAGAAGTAAGTCGTCAACCTCAACTTCACGCAAGCTGAGTGCTGATGATTGGGCCGTGATAAGGCAGATAGCTGACAATATGGTGTATGTTGAGGGTGGCACCTTCACCATGGGTGCGACGGCAGAGCAAGGAAGTGATGCAAAAGACTATGAGAAGCCAGCCCACCAAGTAACGTTGTCGGACTACAAGATAGGCAGATATGAGGTAACCCAACGGGAGTGGGAAGCTGTAATGGGCAGTAACATCTCACAATATAAGGGGTATGATTTGCCTGCGAATTATGTGAGCTGGGACGAATGTCAGAAGTTTATCAGCAAACTTAATTCACTGACTGGCAAAAAATATCGTATGCCAACAGAAGCTGAGTGGGAATATGCTGCTCGTGGAGGCAACAGGAGTCGTGGCTACAAATACGCTGGCAGCGACAATATAGGTAGTGTGGCATGGTATGAAAGCAATGGCGGGCATACTCCGCATGCTGTTGGCTCGAAGCAACCTAACGAGCTTGGACTCTATGATATGAGTGGTAATGTTATGGAATGGTGTCAGGATTATGCTGGCAATTACAGTTCGTATCATCAAACCAATCCTAAAGGGCCTTCTTCAGGCTCTGAAAGAATAATACGTAATGGCAGTGAAGTTGATGACGCTGATATTTGTCGTGTGTCTCGTCGTGAATCCACTTGGCCTGGACGCCATGATCTTATCGGTTTGCGGCTTGCTATTTCTGTAAAATGATTATCGAAACGTGGCATGCCTACACGGGTCGACACCAGCATCCGACACATAAGCCCCGCCTCACTTTGCTGACGCAAAGATGAGACGGGGTTATCTTGCGGTGAGGCCTCCAGCCTCATTATGCTTCTATATTTTTACTATTACCAGAGTTGAAGCCTTTGCTCCTTTGGTATATACAGCTTGTCGCCTGGTTTCACGTTGAATGCGTCATACCAATAGTCGATGTGAGGCAGAGCACCATTTACTCGCCACTCGCCCAGTGCATGAGGATCGCGCTTCACGCGGTTGCGAATCTCCTTGTCGGTGATGTTTTGAGCCCAAACATTGGCGTAGGCTATGAAGAAGCGCTGGTCGGGGGTGAAGCCTAACTTGTCTTTCAACTTCTTGTCTTTAGTAGCATTCTTGTATGCGTTGAAGCTGACTTGCAAACCTCCGTGGTCGGCGAGATTCTCTCCAAGGGTGAAGCGACCATTGGCGTGGAGCCCGGGCAGCACCTCGATGTTGTCGAAGAAATTGGCGTAGAGGTCGGCGCGCTCCTTGAATCCCTTGGCATCAGAAGCCGTCCACCAGTCGCGCAGATTGCCGTCGGCATCGTATTGGCGTCCTTGATCGTCGAATCCGTGGGTCATTTCGTGGCCGATCACCACTCCGATGGCACCATAGTTGAATGCTTCGTCGGCCTTAGGATCGAAGAAGGGGTATTGCAGAATACCGGCGGGGAAGCAAATCTCGTTGGTGGTTGGGTTATAGTATGCGTTTACAGTCTGCGGGGTCATGAACCACTCGTCGCGGTCGACGGGCTTGCCAGCTTTGTGCTCTATCTCATAATCGTTTCTGAACTTGCGGCAGGCGAGCACATTCTCGTAGTAGCTCTTGCTTGGATCTATCGTCAGTTTGGAGTAATCCTTCCACTTGTCAGGGTAGCCTATCTTGACGTAGAACTTGGAAAGCTTCTTGGGGGCGGCGGCTTTTGTGGTGTCGCTCATCCATGTT
>CAZUWO010000035.1:18681-23392 GCA_964623995.1 uncultured Prevotella sp.
GTCTGTGCGTCGATGCGCTGGCCACGGCTGATTTGCAAGTTCCTTACCAGTTCGGTCATGATCTTCTTCGACGACTCGGGGAAATACTTCTCGGCGTACATCTTGCCAAGAGCCTCACCAAGTTGAGATTCTACCTGACTCGTGGCGCGCTTCCACAGCGGATAGTCCTCTTGCCTTCCGCTCATGGTGCGGCCAAAGAAGTCGAAGTTAGCCTCGCGTATCTCGTCGCTCAGATAGTTTGCGCTCGATGTGATTACGCTCCACTCCATAAGCGCCTTGAGCTCGTCGGCGGTGTAGAGCGCCGTAATCTTGTCGAGACCGGCAAGGAATTGGGGCTGCCCTACGACGATATTCTGAATGTATTGCGTGTTGATGCCTTCAGCGTTGGCAAACTGGCGGAGGCGCAGGTTGGGGTAGTTCTGCTCAAACTCATTGAGTGTGGTCTTGTTGTAGTTGGCTTGCGGATCGCGAAGCTCGGTCATGCTCTTTGAGATGAGAGCCACCATGGTTTCGGCGCGGAATACTGCATCGGCTTTAAACTTGGCATCTGCGGGTGAAAACCCATAGAGTTTGAACATGCGTTCGATATGTTTACGGAATGCATTGCGCAGGTTTACGGTTGCAGAATCGTTGTTTACGTAATAGTCTTTCTGCCCCAGGGTGAGTCCGCTTTGGCTAATGTTGAGTATGTTGTTGGCCACGTCCTTCTCGTCGGCGGCAAAGCCGAAGCCATACTGAATGCCATACTCGAAGGGGGCGCTCTCTACTTGCAGCTGCTCCAGCTGCTCTTTGGTGGTTGCGGCTTCTATTCGGTTGAGTATTGGGCGCACTGGCTCTATGCCGGCTTGGTTGCGCGATGCTGTGTCGAGGGCGAGTTTATAGAAGTCGGACAGTTTCTGCTCGGTTGTGCCCTTAGCATACTTCTTTTTCTGCAATTCGCTCAAGATGCTGTTTATGCGCTTGTTGTTGTTCTCCTGCAGTTGGTCGAATGAGCCGAAGCGGCTGTAGGCCTTGGGCAGGGGATTGTTTTTCTGCCATCCGCCGTTGGCGAACTTATAGAAGTCGTCGCCCGGACGTATGGCTTTGTCCATGTTTTCAGCCTTGATGCCAACGCCGTTTTGCGCTTGGCCAGCCAAGGGAGCTGCTGCCATGATAATCATAGGAATGATTTGTCTGAATCTTTTTGATAACATAGTATGTTGAATTACATTTGATTTCTAAGCTCTTCCACTTTCTCCGACAGTGTAAGCCACAGCTCGTTCTCTGAGTCGAGGCTCTGCTTGAGTTGGGTATATTCGGTTACGAGCTCCATATCCGAGGCGTTTTCTGGCTTCATAAACAGATTGTCGAGCTCCTTCACCCGCTTCTCCATCTTGGCTATGCGCTCTTCGCACTCCTTTACGGCTTTCTCGCTTCGGTTGAGCTTCTTCTGCATTTCCTTGTGTTGCTTATAGCTTTCGCCGCCATTTATCGTCTTTGCCTTTTCTTCAGCTTTTTTCTCGGCTTTGGCCGCAAGAGCTTCGTCTATGGCCCTGTCGTTGTTGGCTGCATCTTGGTCGGCAACGTCGCGCAACCAATCGTAGATGCCACCGATATGCTCACGCACTTGGCCCCCTCCAAACTCGTAGACTTTGCTTACCAACCCGTCGAGGAAGTCGCGGTCGTGGCTTACGATTATCGCTGTGCCGTCGAAGGCTTTTATCGCTTCTTTGAGAACATCCTTTGATGGCATGTCGAGGTGATTGGTTGGCTCATCGAGAATGAGCAAGTTTACCGGTTGCAATAGCAGTCGGATCATTGCCAAGCGAGACCGTTCGCCACCCGACAGCACTGAAACGGGCTTTTCGCTCGTCTCGCCTCCGAACATGAACGCACCGAGCAAGTCGTTGATTTTGAGTCGTATTTCGCCACGCGCCACGTTGTCGATGGTTTGGAAGATGGTGAGCTTGTCGTCGAGCAGTTGGGCTTGGTTTTGTGCGAAGTAGCCAATCTGCACGTTGTGGCCAATCTTCAGGGTGCCGGTGTAGGGTATCTGCCCCATGATGCACTTAACGAGCGTGGACTTGCCCTCACCGTTACGGCCCACGAAAGCCACTTTCTCGCCACGCTTTATGGTCATGTTCACGTGGTCTATCACCGTATGGCTGCCGTAGTCCTTGCGCAAATCCTGTATTATTACGGGGTAGTCGCCCGAGCGAAGACATGGTGGAAACTTCAGGTGCATGGCACTGTTGTCGACCTTGTCAATTTCTATTGGCACTATTTTCTCCAGTTGTCTTATCTTCTGCTGCACCTGTACGGCCTTGGTAGCTTGATAGCGGAAGCGCTCTATGAAGGCTTTGGCATCGGCAATCTCTCGCTGCTGGTTTTCGTAAGCGCGCATTTGCTGCTCGCGCCTCTCCTTGCGGAGCACTACGTATTGGTCGTATTTCACCTTGTAGTCTTCCACGTGGCCGCAGGTTATTTCCAAGGTGCGGTTGGTTACATTATTTATAAATGCGCGGTCGTGGCTGACCAGCACCACCGCCTTAGCCTCTTGCTGCAGGAATCGCTCCAGCCAGCCGATGCTCTCTATATCGAGATGATTGGTTGGCTCATCGAGAAGGAGGATGTCCGGCCGTCGGAGCAGCAGCTTGGCCAACTCTATTCGCATGCGCCATCCACCTGAGAGCTCGCTCGTGGGGCGGTCCATTTCCTCACGCTTGAATCCCAATCCCAGCAGCGTGCGCTCTATGGCGGCCTCATAGTTGGCTCCTCCCATCATCATGTAGCGTTCGTGCTGCTCTGAGAACCGCTCCACAAGCTTGGCGTAGTCATCGCTTTCGTAGTCGGTGCGCTCACCCATTTCCTTCTCCATGGCATCGAGCTGGGCCTTGAGCCGCGTGTTGTCGGCAAAGGCCTTGCGCGCCTCTTCCTTGACGGTGGTGTCGTCTTGCAGCCTCATCACCTGTGGCAGATAGCCTATGGTGCAGTCGTTGGGTATTGAAACTGTGCCAGAGGTGGGTTTCTGCAACCCGCTTATTATCTTAAGCATAGTAGATTTGCCGGCTCCGTTCTTGCCCACAAGCGCTATCTTGTCGTGCTCGTTGATTACGAACGAGACGTTGCTGAACAGTGGTTTGGCCGAAAATTCTACAGTGAGTCCTTCTATTGAGATCATGATAGGTGCAAAGTTAGTGATTTTTTGTCAGATTACGCAGTGCAAGTTGCTTATTTTTATATTTCGCATTGTGTTGGCGGCAGTTGATTATCAGCTTATTAAACGAGAAAGACGCACCTGCAACCTGATGCAAGTGCGTCTATAATTGAATTAAAACTTAAGATTAAGTTACTTTATCTTGTCAACGATGGCCTTGAAAGCCTCCTGATTGTTGGCAGCGAGATCGGCAAGAACCTTGCGGTTTATCTCAATGCCAGCCTTGTGGAGAGCACCCATGAGCTGCGAATAGCTCATACCCTCTAAGCGGGCTGCGGCGTTGATACGCTGAATCCACAGAGCGCGGAAGTTGCGCTTCTTGTTGCGGCGGTCGCGGTAAGCATAGGTGAGACCCTTCTCGTATGTGTTTTTGGCTACTGTCCAGACGTTTTTCCTGGCGCCATAATTACCTTTTGTAAGCTTCAGAATCTTCTTTCTCTTTGCTCTCGAAGCTACATGATTTACTGATCTTGGCATAATTTTCTTTTTTTAATTGTTTCTGACTAATTGTTTCTGCGCGCTTTTCTTTAACGGAGCTGAAGCAGGTCGCGCACTTGCTTGAGGTTGCTCTTGTCCACAATTGCTGTGTGAGTGAGGTTTCTCTTCTGCTTCTTTGTCTTCTTAGTCAGAATGTGACTGTGGTAAGCGTGATTTCTCTTAATCTTACCAGTACCGGTAAATCTGAATCTCTTCTTTGCACCGGAGTTTGTCTTCAATTTTGGCATTTTTTCTTTTATTTTATTTAGTTGATTATATTATTGTGGCAACGCATATACCCGGCGTTACGCACACTTTTCTTATTCTTTGTCTTCTATTTTCAGATTTTTCAGCGCATCGCCGCCTTTTGCATTGGCCAACAATCCGTTTTTCTCTGCTCTTTCCTGCTCGGCAGCTTTCTGCTGCAGCTTGGCTTCGGCCTCGCGCTTCTCGTTGTCTCGCTTCTGCTGGCTCTTCTTCTGTATGCCGGCTTTCTTGGGTGAGAGGTAGAGGAACATGCGCTTGCCGTCGAGCTTTGGCATTTGCTCCACCTTGCCAAGTTCCTCAAGGTCGTTGGCAAATCTGAGCAGCAGCACTTCGCCTTGCTCCTTGAAGAGTATTGAGCGGCCGCGGAAGAATACGTAAGCCCTCACCTTGTTGCCCTCTTCCAGGAACTCGCGGGCATGCTTCAGCTTGAACTGGTAGTCGTGCTCGTCGGTTTGGGGCCCGAAGCGAATCTCCTTTATCTCCTGCTTCACTTGCTTCTGCTTCATTTCCTTTTGCCGCTTCTTCTGCTGGTAAAGGAACTTGCTGTAGTCGATGAGACGGCAAACCGGTGGCTGAGCGTTGGGTGATATCTCCACAAGGTCGACTCCCTGGTGGCGGGCCAGTTCTATCGCCTTCTTTGTAGGCATCACTTCGGAGCCTTCGTCGCCCACTACACGAACTTCCCTGACGTGAATCTGCTCGTTTACGCGGTACTGGAACTTCAATTTGTCGTTCTTCATCAAACTTTTTTAATAATTGTTGTTGTCTTTG
>CAZUWO010000036.1:0-22927 GCA_964623995.1 uncultured Prevotella sp.
AGGGTCGCCGCTGAAATATCCTCCTCTGCGGGCAGATACCGCCATCCCACGAGCGCAACCCAGCGGCGACCCTGCCTGGGTCGACTCATTGGGCATGAGGATATACCCCGCCTCACATGCTTCGCATGATGAGACGGGGTTAGCACAGCGATGAGTCCTCCGGACTCAATGGCTCTGGTGGTGATGCCATGATGCTACGTCCGCGCTGAGAGATGATGCCAGCGGCATCACCGTATGGTAACCTCGGGTCGTCCCGACCCGAGGAACCTGAGTCTCCCTCTAATCCCGACTCTGGAGGAGTCGCCCAACTGCCACGTCGGCATATCCCCATGTCAGCATCGCATATACAGCGAATGGGCGACTCCTCCAGAGTCGATTCTTGTGGTGGGGGCGTGTGGTTCCGCAGGTCTTCGACCCGCGGTTACTGAGCGGTGATGCCGCTGGCATCAATGGCTCCTGTGTCTATGGTGGTATCGTGATGCTCCGTCCGTGCTAAGGACTGAGCCCAGCGGGCTCACCGCTGTACTAACCCCACGTCATGCCCGCAGGGCTGACGTGGGGCATGAGGAGCATCACCACACCCCCGACCCAGGCAGGGTCGCCGCTGAAATATCCTCCTCTGTGGGCAGATACCGCCACCCCACGAGCGGAACCCAGCGGCGACCCTGCCTGGGTCGACTCATGAGGCATGAGGATATACCCCGCCTCACATGCTTCGCATGATGAGACGGGGTTAGCACAGCGATGAGTCCTCCGGACTCAATGGCTCTGGTGGCGGTGCCGTGATGCTACGTCCGCGCTGAGAGATGATGCCGGAGGCATCAATCATGCATAAGAATTGCTAACGTACTTCAATTGATGCGCTAAAGGGCATCAATTGTTGTACGAATGGCCCTCAATTGTTGCGCTAAAGGACATCAATTGATGGACCATTGAGGATGGGGCGTTTTGGGAGGTATTTTGAGGCGCTTTGGGGACATGAAAAATCCCCGACTCACATGGAGAACATGATGGGGCGGGGAGGATATAATGATAAGTCAATAGAGCTCGGAGGCTCTTGCAGTTATAGTAAGTTGCGCTATGTAGATGTGGCTTTGAAAGAATTCATTTGCAAAGGTATGGCAAACTTAAATCAACGCCAAAGAAGGAGACCCTTTAAAATGGTCAAAACGAGGAGAAGTGTTACCTTAAAAACGGTCAAAACCACTGAATTGCTGGATTTTTGCAATGCGGAAGTGGCAAACGGGACTGTTTAAAGCAGATGAGATAAGGTATGTGTCGAAATTATAAAAAAGCGCATTTGAGGACCGGATATAAGCTTTTTGCGGGGCAGAAAAGACGAGATGCGGGATGTGAATTACGTAAAAGAGCCATGCCGCAAACATGAATTGCGACACGGCCCCTAATAAAGCTTAATATAAAAATGTTATATACTATATCTCCTCGAATGAGGATTCGCTGAGAAATTTATGCTGCCATGCTTCGAAATAGTCAGGCTTCTCTATCATGAGCTGACCCTGCGGGTCGATGAAAAGCTGTGTTGTCTCGGCCTTGAGGCACAGCTCATGGTCGCTCTGGCGATAGATTTCGTAGCGGTAATCGAGCCTTGCGCCCGGCTTGTATTCGTAGAAGGTATGAATCTCGGCAACGTCTTCGAGCTTTAGAGAGGCAAAATAGCGCATGTGGACATCATAGACGGGAGCGTAGATGCGGGCCGCCTGCATAACCGGATAACCGATACCGGGGTAATGACGTCCAAAAGACTCTCGCCCGTCCTCAAGGTAGGCAACGTAAGAGCCGTGCCAAACCACTCCCATAGAGTCGATTTCGCTGAACTTGACCCTTATGTTGCAAACGTCCTCAAGCTCCTTTGTCATGGCCGGAACACTTTGTCGTTGACGGCAGAGCCGAACTTGAAGCCAGTGAATGTGTACTTGGTGTAGCCCCGCTTGCTGTTAAGCCACAGTGCTTCGAGCGCTCCCGACTTGCGGTCAATGGAAAGGACGAAGGAGGTAAACATCATGCGCTTGGCTTTAGCCGGCGTGATGGTAACCACAACGTTGCCCCCTTCGGTTTGGACACTGACGCCTTGAATCTTGGAAATGTTAGGCGTGCCACCAGAAAGGACGCTCTTAAGCACAGCCTTAAAGGCCGCAAACTGGCTTGCAGTCTTGGCCGAGGCCACGCGCTTGTGGCCGTTCTGCACCATGGTGAAGACGTCGCCGCTCATTACAAGCTGGTCTTTGCCGTTGTTGACGGTTATAGCCACCTTGTCGGGATCCTTCATATAGAGCGCGCCACTATAGCTTTTGTCCTTCGACATGGCGTTGTTGTGCTTCACCATTACGGCAGAAGCAGTGGCCGTCTTGGCGTTACGGTATTTTGAAACAGCCTGTTCGAAAGCCGACTGCTGGGCATTAGCGGCTGGCACAAGGGCCAGTGCCGCGATGAGTAATATAAGTATTCTCTTCATAATGTCGTAGAATTAAAATATTATTTAATCATATTGACTATGCGGACGGAGACGTTACGTGTAGAGTCCGCCGTTGATTGAGATCACGTTTCCTGTTATATAAGCAGCGTCGGGCGATACAAGGAAGCCGACAAGGGCAGCCACTTCCTCAGGCTTACCGAACCTATTGGCCGGTATAGTCTTCTTGAGTGAGGCCTGGTCGAGGTCTTCAGTCATGTCGGTGAGGATGAAGCCCGGTGCGATGGCATTGACAGTGATGTTGCGGCGGGCGACTTCTTGGGCTAAAGCCTTAGTAGCGGCGATTATTCCACCCTTAGCGGCAGAGTAGTTGGTCTGTCCCGGCAGCCCCTTCAGGCCACTGAGGCTTGCCATATTGACAATGCGGCCGAACTTATGGAACTGCATGTCGGGCAGAAGCGGCTGTGTTACGTTGTAGAAGCCGTCGAGAGTGGTGCGCAAAACGGCATGCCAGTCGTCGTCGGGCATTAGTGCCAGCAGGTTGTCACGGCGTATACCGGCATTGTTTACCACCACCTCAATGTAGTCGTCCTGATGGTTTTGGCGCCAATTGTCGATGGCCTCGTGGGCCGCTTGGGTGTCGCCGACGTCGAATTTCATAAGTTCGCCGTCGCTACCGGCATCCCTTACGAGCCTGAGAGTTTCCTCAGCAGCCGCGGTATTGCCCGCATAGTTTATCAAAACGAAGTAGTTCATGGCTGCCAACTTCAAGCAGATGGCGCGGCCTATGCCTCGGCTGCCGCCAGTTACCAATGCGTATTTCATAGCTATTATTATATTTTTAGTTGTTTCCAAATAGTATCCTTGCCCACAATTTCGCCACAAGTGCTGAGCGAAGTCATGGTAACGCCCTGCACACCATGAAGCATCAGGTTCTGGCCCGTGAGCAAAAGGTTGGGCAAAGGCGTACGCGGCGACAGGCTTGTGAGCAGAGGTTGGTTGTAGTCCTTGCGAATGCCGAAGGCCGAACCATGCGGAGAGAGCGTATAGTCGCGGTAGGTGAGGGGCGTGCTTACGTATTGCCGCTCAACGCAGCCGGCCAGTCCGGGCAGCACAGTCTCAGCAAGCTGCACGCATTCGGCCGCCTTGCGGTTCTTGAACTCTACATAGGAGGAACCACGCCGGCCCACAGAGGTTTGCTGCCAAGGCTCAACCTGCTGCCAAAGCATGGGAGTGAGCAAGTCGATCTGGCGTGTGTAGGGTGCGCCATCGTCGGGAACGCGACAGCTAACCATGACTCCGCCAACCCTTCCGGGACTGAGGTAGAAGTCCCATACGTTTGGAGAAGAGTAGACAAAGAGGTTATGGTTGAAATATTCCAGCGTGTTGGGCTTAAGAATGAGCTGTACGGTGAGCATGCCAAACGTGTTTTGCAAGGCGTTGACACGGCGACGGTATATCTTTTTCACCACCTTGCTCTGCTTGATCCAACCGAGAGTTAGGGCCGGATGGACATCACTGATGAAGGTAGGAGCCTCATATTCAGAACCGTCGGTACACCTTACGGCAGCAATGCGGCCGTCGCGCTCGATAAGTTCGGAAACTTCGGCGTTGCAAATTATACGTCCGCCGTTGGCCTTAATGGCATCGGTGAGCGCACGGACGAGCATGTTGCCATCGCCCTGAAGGCGCCAGCTGCCGGCCGTGTAGCCACCGTTGCTATGGGCAAAGGTGAAGAGCGGCAGCGACTCACGGCATAACTCCATGCGCAGGGCATTGCCGGAGAGAACCTGTATTAGCTTTTCGTCGGAAAAATTGCGGTGCATCCAGTCCCAAGCTCCGGTGTTGAGCGACTCAGAATTGAGCAAATTAGCCGTAGAACCGGGCCTGAGCGAGTCATATTGGTGCTCGTTGGTGCTCTTGAGCAGGTCGGCATAGCGGATGAGGGCATCCCTTTCGGAAGGGAAACGCTCAGCAAGAATATCGGTGAAATTGCCGAATTCGGCCAGCCTGTATGTTTCACCCTGATAAGAGATGATGTCGAAGCCGTCGGGGTCGAGCCTCTTCCACGGCAAGGAAAGCAGCCCGAGCAGGCGGAAAGGCTGATGGAGGGGCTGCCCCTCAGAGAGTCCTCCTATGTAGTGCAAGCCGGTATCAAGGCAGAAACCATTCCGCCGGAAGCTCTGCATGCACCCTCCCGGCTGGCTGTCACGCTCCAAGAGCAGCACCCTCAGACCACAGTCGGAAAGGATTTTGGCACATTCGAGTCCGCCAAGTCCACTGCCTATGACTATGATATCGGCATCCATTAGTGCTTATGGTTGATGAGTCGGAACACGGCAGGTTGGAGAACATAGGCCAGAACCACGGCGCTGACGAGTCCGACGAGCGTGGCAAAGCCCACGGAACGTATGGCCGGATGGGTGGCAAGGAGCATACTGCCCACCGTTACCACAAGAATTATGGCACTGAAGAGTATGGCCGCCTTGTGGTAGGCAAGGAGTTGACGGTTCTTTTCCTGCCCGATGAGACCGTTCATGACGAAAATGCTGTAGTCGACACCAATACCAAAGATGAACGTAGAGATAATGATATTGATGAGATTGAACTCCATTCCGAAGATGTTCATGGCTCCAAGCACAATAAGCCAACTAAGAAGAATGGGCGCAAAGCCAAGGAGCGTGTACTTCCAATTGCAATGGAAGCTGAAGAAAAGCACCAAGAGAACGAAGCCCATTGACACCCATTGCAGCACGTTGAAGTCGTTGTTGAGCTTTATTAGGTTGTCGGTGGTGTAATAACCACGGTCGAGCACCATGAGTTTTGGGTTATTGGCCACGGCGTCGCAGATGCGCTTGTAGCCCCCATCGGTCTTTCTGGCCTTGTTATAGCTTACCGACGTGAAGCAAAGATAATCGCCCCCGTAGGTCTTTTCCATCATAGTGGACTGGAAACCGGCCGGAACGATGCCGGCATTGTAGAGCTTGTCGGGTGAATAATCGGCGGTGGCAGACTCGAAGAAAGGCTCGAAAGCATCGTTGCTGAAGCCTGCTGCCGGTGCAGTGGAAGAGATAAGCGAGCGAACCTTGGCCAGTCTTGCCGGCGTCCAGAAACTCTTCCAAGCGTTGATGCGCCTCTGCTGTTCGCTGATGGGAACGAAAATCTGGTCGGTAGGAGTGTAGCTAACCACCAGGCCCAACTGTTTCAGGGAGTCGAGCTTTTGCCTCAGCATTCCGAAATTGGTCAACGCCTCCTCCATAGACTTGCCAGTGCTGGCAAAATAAGTTGAACTGTTGTCGCTGGCGGTCTTCTTCTGCAGCAGTTCGTTAGAATACTGCGTGGCAGGAGACTTGTAACTGAGGTCGTCAAGGTCGGAATCGAACTTGGTTCCTCCCACAAAGTAAGCCCCGATGCACACGGCAGCGATTACGCAAATGACAACTATGAGCGGCTTTTTGCGGTCGAAGGGATAGTTGTTGATGCGGTCGATGAGCCTGAAAGCCTTGTTGTTGACACGGTTTTTCTTAGTGTCGAGCAGCTGAGGCAGGTAGGTAAGCGAAAAGGCCGTGGTGCCAAGAATGGCGAAAGCGGCAAAGAGGCCGAAGTCGCGCAGCAGATCGTTCTGGATGAAGATGATGCCGATGAAGGAGCCTATGGTGGTAAGGCATCCTAAAGAAACCGATTTGGTCTCGTCGCGGAGCACCTGCTCAGGATCGTTGACATATTTATAATGTGTGATGATGTGGAGAACGTAGCTCATGGCAACTCCAAGGACGATGGCTCCGATGCCAAGTGCCAGCAAGGAGAACTCCCCCTTGATGAAATACATCATGGAAAGTCCGAACAAAGTGCCGAAAAGCACCGGCAGTACGAGCAAAGGTATGGTGTCCCAGTTGCGGAAACAGACGAAGATGAACAACAACACAAGCACGAGAGAGCCGAGAATGGTGGTGGTAAGGTCGTGCTTTATGGTAGAAGAGTTATCGTAGCCTACAGCGGAAGTGCCGTTATAGCTGATTTTTATGTTGGGATGTAACGTTTGGAACCGGCCTATCTCACTGTTGATCATTTCGAACAGCTTAGTGGTGCCGCCGGTGTTGCTGGCCGTGGCCCGCGGAGTGACCATGGCAAGGCACACGGTGGAGTCGGGAACGAAGATATGTCCGCCGATGATACGGTAGCCACCACCCGAGCCACTTGCCACAGGCTTAATGCTCTTAAGCAATTCAGAGCGCAAGCCTATGGGGTCCATCTGAATAAGTTCAGGGAAGTTGTCGCCTATATCAGTATTCATGTCGTTGGCGTTTTGCTCCATCTGCCGGCTCATGTGGGCAGGAGTGAGCAAGGTATCGACGTGAGTGTAGAGCGAAGTGGGGATATAAGCCGGGAAATGTTGCTCCATGTAGTCGATGGCCGTAGCCATATCGTCGTCGGTTACGGAATGAAATTCGTCGCTTATTTTGGAGTTTCCTTTGCCCAAACGGCTATTGTCAGCCTTAAGAGAGTCGATGAACTGGTCGCAGACGTTGGCAATCTGCTCAACGTTGGCGCCGTTCTTGCCCTCGAAGAGAATGAAAATCTTATCCTTTATGCGCAAGTCGGCAAAGGCAAGCTTGACAGAGCCGTCAGGATTCTTGGATGACGGCATAAGCTTATTGATGTCTTCCTCGAGATGAATCTGAGCAGCGAAATAGCCGAAAAATACAAACATCGCAACCATGGAGAGCCAAAATACGGCCCGATGGTTACGGAAATACTTATAAATAGAGATACAAAGCCTTGTCATGAGATTTGCATTTCGCCCTTGAAGTCCATGTATTGCTTGCTGCTGTCGGTGATAGTGGCCACCACAGAGCACACTTTCCCGCTTACGGATATCCGGGCCTCGACGGTGAGTTCGGGACAAACGGCAGGTGAAGCCACGGCAGTGAGCCTGCAACGCTTTATGTGATTGATGGTGAGGGGACTGCCAATAGCCTTGGAAACGAGCTCCTTGAGCAGTTCCATCTCGCAAACTCCGGGGCAAACAGGATTGCCGGGGAAGTGGCCACGATAGACATCGCAGTCGGGTAGCAATGAAATATTGAACAGGGCGTGACCTTCCGTCAGGCTCGAGTTGTCCAAATGATAGAATCTGTCTTCGAGAAGCATTGGCTAATTCTTATTGATAAAAATTTTCATTTGCGTTTCCGCAAGAGTCTCTCCATTTGATTCCGTACGGCCAACCACAATGGTAACGCCCTCAACCTCGGGGCCTTTGTTAATAGTAGTGGTAAGTTTCTCGCCCGGAGCAGGCCTTCTGAACAGCCTGAAGTTCTTAACCTCGCCTATATATCCAATAGGAGGCTGGGCCGCTCCGGCCTTTATGGCCTCGTAGCCCGCCATGGCAGAAGCCGACTGAGCAATGTTTTCTATCAGTCCAGCCTCGAGAAGGAGCCCGTCTTCCTCAATGAAGAAGTTGTCGGGACGTATGGTCAGCTCGGTGACAGCACAGCCATTGTCATAGCTGATGAGCCTGTCGACCATCCGAATGGGGTGGCGTTGCGGTATCAGCCTTTCGATATCAATATTATCCATTACCATGTTGGCCGGCAGCAAAGTTGCCGACCGGCCATTTTAAGCATTGTGATTACTTGGCAAGGTGACTCTCGATATAGTCGTATAGGTCATTGAAAGTGTCGATCTTTCTCAGGTCCTCAACAGGAATCTTTATTTTATATGTGTACTGAATTACAGCAACAAGGTCAACAAGGCTCAGAGAGTCCAAGTTGAGGGTGTCCTTAACGTTGGCGTTTGGGTCGAAATTGCTGTCCTGAGCCTCAAACTCCTCAGCCAAAACTGAGTTTACCTGCTTTACGATTTCTTCGCGTGTCATAATCTTTTTTACCTTTCGTTCTTATTAATAATAATGTTATCTATTTCTTAAAATCCTTAACGAGGATGCTGGAGTTGGTGCCTCCGAAGCCAAAACTATTCTCAAGGAACATGTTGAACTTCTGTTCCACAGTTTCGGGGATGACGTTTATCATTGCCGTATCGTCGTCAGGATTTTCGAAGTTTATGTTTCCGGCAATAAAACCGTTCTTCATCATCAGAGTGGAATATATCATTTCGCTTGCTCCTGCCATCCACATCTCATGGCCGGTTTGGCTCTTAGTGGAAGTAACCGGTACACGATAGTCGCCGAACACCTGCGCTATGGCCTTTGCTTCCTGGCCATCGCCGGCACGAGTAGACGTGGCGTGAGCGTTTACATAGCCAATTTCCTTTACATCGGCTATGCCACTGCGGTCAATACACATTTGCAAAGAGCGTGCCGGACCTTCGACAGTAGGCGTGGAAATGTGTGCTCCGTTGCCCGAAAAGCCCCAACTTACAATTTCGGCAATAATGTTAGCGCCACGCTTTACGGCGTGATCGTAGTCTTCTAGGATAACAGTGGCAGCTCCTCCACCCGGAACCAGACCGTCGCGGTCGCGATCGAAGGGGCGGCTCGCCTTTGTAGGCTCAGCCTCTCGGATAGAAAAAGCCTGTATACCATCGAAACTTGCGATGCCATACATATTGTTCTCCTCAGCTCCACCACAGATTACGCAGTCCTGTAGCCCCTGCTCAATAAGCAAAGCACCTAAACCTATGGCCTGAGAACTTGACGCACAGGCAGCAGAAGATGTAAGGTTGATGCCCTTCAAGTGGAACAAGCATGCCAAATTCATAGTGATGTTGGAGTTCATAGACTGGAATATGGCACCAGAACCGCAAGCAGCCGTGTCCTTGAACTCACGGAATTTGTCGAGCGCATGCATAGTGGCCTCGGCCACAGAGTCGTTACCATAGATGATGCCAACCTCGTGAGCATCGATGAAATCCTGGTCTATTCCGGCATGTTCGAGCGCGGCTTTAGTAGCCATATAGGCATATTGGGCCTCTTCAGGCATGAACTGCCGCAGGTTGCGGGGCACCAACGGCTTAAGGTTTGGTTTGGGTACGTTAGTGCAAAGAGCAGAGCGGAACCCCGCATCCTTGCGCTCTTGTGAGAAAACTACACCGCTCTTGCCCTGATAGAGTGCCTCGCGCACTTCGTCGAGCGTTGTTCCCAAGCACGACCAAATGCCCATGCCTGTCATCACTACTCTATGTTTCATACGTTTTTTATATTTGGCTTTTACAATTATTTTATTTTCTTTATCCAGCAACGGCGCCGCTTTACGATTTGTGGAGACAGGGGTTTCCACTGTGAAAGCTCACGTACGTTGTCCTCGAGTTGCGGTCCCGTTTCGGCATACCGATAGTTCAGCTGGTTGTATACGGGGATAAGGTCGTCGAATATGAGCGCGTTGACCCCCAGACCTTGGTATTCCGGCTTTACGGCTATGAGCAACAGGCCGGCAGTATGCTCGTGATGCCATTTCAAAGCACGCAGAAGCCAATACCATCCGATAGGAAACAGACGGCCGTTGGCACGTCTCAGCGCATGAGAGATACTTCCCATGGTAACAGCTACGGCCACAATCTCACCCTTTTCATTCTCTATTATAGGCACCATGCGCAAGTCTATAAGCGGCACATAGGCATGAAGGAAATCGTCTATCTGCTTTTCGTCGAAACCGGTGAAGCCGAATAGCGGCGAATAGGCTTGGTTAAGCAAGTCGAATATTTTCCTGCCGTAGCCGCTGTATATTTCTTTTGCCGTAAGCTTGCGCACCTTTAAGTCGAACATTTCTTTAGAAAGGCTGGCTGTGCGGGCATATTTGGCCGGTACTTCCTTAGGGACAGCAATGCGAACCTGTACCCAGTCGACAGCTTTTTCGTAGCCAAGAGCCGAAATATGGTCTGGATAGTAAGCATAATTGTAAATCTCGGTCATGGCCCCCATTTTGTCAAAGTCGGTAAGAAGCATTCCTTCCTTGTCGAAATCGGTTACACCGAGGGGTCCTTCTATGGTATTCATACCCTCACTCTTGCCCCAATCCTCA
The DNA here is from genome assembly GCA_964623995.1 of uncultured Prevotella sp. Lineage (GTDB taxonomy): Bacteria > Bacteroidota > Bacteroidia > Bacteroidales > Bacteroidaceae > Prevotella. Next base: position 10,408 of record CAZUWO010000036.1, read on the forward strand.
ACCGCTTGAAGCAATGCGGCCGACACGTCACGGTCGTCGGTGAAATCAATCATGCCAAATCTCACAGCCTGAACATTCCATTTCTCGTTGGCTCTGGGGTTTATTATGCCCAAGATCCGACCCACGCACTTGCCATCCTTATAAGCCACGAATGGCTTAAGCTTAGAGAATTCGAGAGCAGAATTCTTCTTTGGATCGAAAGTCTCGCGCACAGAAATGTGCAAATCAGGCACATATTGCGGACAATGCTTGTAAAGCTCGTCTGCAACGCTTATGAAGTCGCGCATCTCGCGACGTGTCTTCACCTCTTTTACGGTTACTCTGCACATAACTTGCAAAATTACTCATAAATCTTAATAACGTAATTGCAGCGTTAAAGCTATTAAGTTCCTTTGTTGTTAGTTAACAATTATTTTGTATTATAAATAGCTTTGAGACATGATGTATAAAACTCGGTTACTTAATACGGTTTTTAGCCGAATGCGTTTAAAAAAGATTCTGTGAAGAATATAAATGCCTTTTTATGTCAGAGTCGGCACATATGGGATGTTTAAAATTACGTTGAAAATATCATATTAAGCATATTTTGGTTAAAACATGACTTTAAACACAGTTTAAACCTAAAAAGTTGCCACTCAAAATCGATGAAAACTCATAAAATAGTTGTAACTTTGCACCAATTAAGCCATAACTCTTTTCTATGGCATTATTATAAATGAGCAGTAAGGACACAACAAACCAACTCAGTCAGACTATCGATGAGCTCTCATCGACAGATTCCCTTAAAGGTATATTCCATGAACATCGCGACGGCGACCCGTTGCCTTCAGGCCATGATTTGGAGCAGATAATAGATGTTGCGCGTGCTCTTATCTTTCCGGGATTTTATGGCCGGTCGTCAGTAAACCTGAGAACGATAAAGTATCAGATAGGTGTGGGGGTGGAAAGCCTGCACAAGCAACTTACCCAACAGGTGCTGGCAGGTCTCTGTTTCGGCCGTGACTGCCACTGTGATGAAAACGTTGAGCAGCGGGCCGCACTCATGGTAAAGGCCGAAGAGATATCAGCACAGATTATTACACGCTTTCCCAAATTGCGGCGGTTGCTATACGACGATGCCCTCGCAGCCTATGAAGGTGACCCAGCGGCAAAGAACCTGGGAGAGGTGATAAGCTGTTATCCCGTGATAAAGGCCCTTACCAACTACAGGATAGCCCATGAACTGGTGGAACTTGACGTGCCACTTATTCCAAGACTCATAACAGAGCTTGCCCATTCGGAAACCGGAATAGACATACATCCGGCTGCAACTATAGGCAGACATTTCACAATAGACCACGGAACGGGTGTTGTGATAGGTGCTACCTGCCGCATTGGCAACAATGTAAAGCTCTATCAGGGTGTTACACTCGGAGCAAAGAGCTTCCCACTCGACAGCGAAGGAAAGCCTATCAAGGGTATTCCGCGCCATCCTATAATTGATGATGACGTGATAATATATGCCAATGCTACCCTGCTGGGGCGCATACACATAGGCAAAGGCTGTGTTATAGGTGCCAACGTGTGGGTTACGAGTGACATGAAACCATACACTAAGAAGTACAAAACCGTCAGGCCAGATATGTTAGATCAGGTCTTCAGCGATGGTGGAGGAATATGACAGAATAGCAAAGACAAGTAAATCAAGAAATAAAAAATAGGAGATACCTTCAGTTATAACAAGAGAAAATGGAACAAGAATTTGAACTCATAGCCAAGACTTTCATGGGACTGGAACCCGTCTTGGCAAAGGAGCTGACAGAGCTGGGAGCCAATAATGTGGAGATAGGACGGCGTATGGTGTCGTTTACAGGCGATAAGGAAATGATGTATCGTGCCAACTTCCAGCTCCACACTGCCATTCGCGTGCTTAAACCGATAGCCCATTTCAAGGCGAAATCGGCCGACGACATGTACGAAGAGGTGAAAAAGATAGACTGGAGCAAATATATTGAGGACGGAAAGACTTTCTCCGTCGATTCTGTGGTATATTCAGAGGAGTTCAAGAACTCACGCTTCGTGACTTATAAGGTGAAGGATGCCATAGTGGATCAGTTCCGTGAACGCACCGGAAAGAGGCCAAACATAAGTGTAACCGACCCAGATATCAGGCTGAACATACACATAGCCGAGGACAATGCTACCCTTAGCCTCGACTCGAGCGGTCAGAGTCTGCATAGAAGGGGCTACCGCCAGGAGAGGGTAGAGGCTCCTATAAACGAGGTCTTGGCCGCAGGAATGATTCTTATGACAGGTTGGCGGGGCGAATGTGATTTCATTGACCCGATGTGTGGATCGGGTACACTGCTTATAGAGGCAGCTCTCATAGCCTGCAATATTTCTCCGGGCGTGTACAGGAAGGAGTTCGCATTTGAGAAGTGGCCCGATTTCGATCGCGATTTGTTCGATAAGATCTACAATGATGACAGCCGTGAGCGTGAGTTCACTCATCATATTTACGGCTATGATATTGACCAGAAGGCGGTAAACACGGCCAGGGAGAATATAAAGGCAGCAGGTCTGTCGAAGTATATCACCGTAGAGCAGCAAGATTTCAAGAACTTCACTCAGCCAAAAGACCCGGCCATAATAGTGATGAATCCTCCATACGGCGAGCGTATATCAACCCCCGACTTGCTACAGACATACCGCATGATAGGCGAAAGACTGAAAAATCAGTTCAAAGGCAATACGGCTTGGGTGCTGAGCTACCGTGAAGAGTGCTTCGAAAAAATAGGATTGAAACCCTCTATTAAGATTCCGCTCTACAATGGTTCCCTTGAATGCGAGTTCCGCAAGTATGTTATGTTTGACGGAAAGCTTGAAAACTTCCGCGCTGAAGGCGGAATCGTGAAGACAGAAGAGGAAAAACGCGAAATGGCAGAGAAGAAACGGTTCAAGAAAAACCGTGAATTCAAACAACTTCTTGAAGAAAAGGAGGAGAACGAGGAGGGCGATATACGCTCGTTTAAGTTCCATAAGTTCTCTCCTCGCATAGGTCGCCACGACGATGAGCACCATTTCAGCCGTTCGAAAGAAGGCTACAGGCAAGACAAAAAGTTCCGTGGAGGCGACCGTGGTGGCTTTGGCAAGGATGGAGGCCGCAGGTTTGGACGTGAAGACCGTTTCCGTGAAGACGACGATCGCAGAGGAAAGAAAGACTTTAAGAAGTTTGGAAAGCCAGACCGTAAGGGCGGTTACAGAAAGGATAGGAGGAAATTTGATAATGATGAAGATTAAGTTTTTTTTACTGATGGTACTGACAGTTATAAGCTCAACCATCGCAACGGCGCAGGAGAAAAAGCACTTTACGCTTGAGGATTTAAACTTTGGCGGAGTAAACTACCGTGCGCATCGTCCTGAAAACCGCTATACAGAATGGTGGGGTGACCGCCTTGTCAGGCTCGATGCGGAGAGTTGTTCGCTCGTTGACCTCAAGACAGGCAAGGAAAAAATACTTTTCTCGCTTGCCGACATAAAGGGAATCGGTTTCAATAAAATACATTCGCTATTTTATTCCAAATTTCCTTATGCCGATAAAAAGGTGGCTTTCATCGATTATGGTACTGGTGTGGCATGGTACGATTTTGGCAAGCGTCGCCTGTTTAAATCAGTTGATTTCGACAAAGACGAGCAATTCATTGACTGGAATGGCGATAAGAGCCGCGCGGCCTTTGTGCGTGACAACCAATTATATATTCTTGGTCAGGACGGAAGAGCCACAAAAATAACCACTGATGGCTCTCGTGACATTGTGTATGGCCAAAGCGTCCACCGCGATGAGTTCGGTTATTCCAAAGGAACATTCTGGAGTCCGGACGGAACGGCCCTTATGTTCACACGGATGGACCAGAGTATGGTTACAGATTATCCGCTTGTGGATATTCCTGACCCTGAATGGACACCCGAATCAGGGCGGAGTCGCATAGCCACTGCTGCACCAACAAAATATCCTATGGCCGGAGAGAAGATGCATAAGGTTACCATTGGCATATTCAATACGGCAACAGGAAACCTTGTTTATCTTAAGGCAGGCGACCCGACCGACCGCTATTTCACCAATCCGGCATGGAGTCCTGACGGCAAGACGGTGTATCTCTTTGAATTGAACCGTGACCAAAACGACTGCCGACTGGTGAGTTACGATGCCGCTACAGGTGACAGGAAAGCAGAGTTGACGCGCGAAACAGATGCAAAATATGTGGAACCACTCCATCCGATAGTGTTCTTGCCGTGGGACAACAGTAAATTTGTGGTGCAAAGTCAGCGCGACGGTTACAACCACCTATATATATATAATGTGGACGGAGGCCTTGTCCGCCAGTTGACCAGTGGCAAATGGGTGGTGATGGAGATGCTTGGATTCAACGAGAAGCATCATAGCATAATCTACGCAAGCAACGAACTGAACCCGATACAGCGCAACCTGTTCATAGTAAGTACGGAAACAGGCAAACGGGCGCTCATGGACGACAGCGACAAAGGGTGGCATAACGGTTCAGTAAGTGCTACAGGCAGATACATACTCGACAACTACCAGACCCCGACAGTGCCCCGGAAGATAGCCGTTACAGATACGGAGAATGGCCGGCGCATGCCGTATTTCACTGCCGCTGACCCATGGAAGGATTATGAAGTGCCGGAGTATACCAGCGGAACCATTAAGGCTGCCGATGGGAAAACAGATCTATACTACCGCATGGTGAAGCCTTTGGGCTTTGATCCGAACAAGAAATATCCAACGGTGGTATATGTTTATGGTGGTCCTCATGCCCATAACGTAGATGCCGGGTGGCACTGGGGCTCGCGCTCCTGGGAAACTTACATGGCTCAAAAAGGTTATCTGCTCTTTATTCTCGACAACCGTGGCAGTGAGAACCGCGGTAAGGACTTTGAGCAGGCAACGTTTCGCCGTCTCGGTCAGGTTGAGATGCAGGACCAAATGGAAGGAGTTAAGTTCTTGAAGTCGCTCAATTATGTTGACACTACCCGCATGGGTGTGCACGGATGGAGCTTTGGAGGATTCATGACCATAACGCTAATGACCAACCATCCGGAAGTATTCAAGGTGGGAGTCGCCGGAGGGCCGGTTATAGACTGGCGTTGGTACGAGGTGATGTATGGTGAACGCTACATGGACACACCGCAAACCAATCCTGAAGGCTACAAACTGACGTCACTTATACCCAAGGCAAAGGACTTGAAGGGCAAGTTGCAGATAATAATCGGTACCAACGACGCAACCGTTGTGCCACAGCATGCGCTCTCGTTCCTTAAAGCCTGCATAGCCGCAGGCACACAACCAGACTTCTTTGTGTATCCAGGTGAGCCCCACAACATGCGTGGCCACCAGAGCGTACATCTGCATGAGCGTATCACTCAGTACTTTGAAGACTACCTGAAGTGATGATAGTGTAAGTTTATATTACAACAAGAGAATCAAAAAACACACTTTAAAATATGAAAATACTACTGTTAGGAAGCGGCGGACGCGAAAGTGCGCTGGCTTGGAAGATAGCCCAAAGCCCAAAATGTGATAAGCTATTCATAGCTCCGGGCAATCCAGGAACAGCCTCGTTGGGGCAGAACGTAGATATAGAAGTGGGCGAAACAGACAAGCTTAAGGACTTTGCCGCTGCCAATGATATAGACATTATGGTGGTGGGACCGGAAGTTCCGCTCGTAGGAGGTATTGCCGATGAGTTCAAAACCGACCCGCGTACGGCCCGCATAGCAGTGATAGGTCCGAGCAAAGCCGGTGCTCAGCTTGAAGGTAGCAAGGACTTTGCCAAGGGATTCATGAAGCGCCACAATATACCTACGGCGGCTTATGAAACCTTTGACGGCACGACAATCGACGAAGGTTTGCGCTTTCTTGAGACACTGGAGCCGCCATACGTGCTTAAAGCCGACGGTCTGGCAGCCGGAAAGGGCGTACTCATAGTTCCGACACTTGATGAGGCAAAGCGTGAATTGCGCGAGATGCTGGACGGAATGTTTGGCAACGCTAGTGCCAAAGTGGTGATAGAACAGTTCCTTAGCGGCATAGAGTGCTCGGTTTTTGTACTTACTGACGGACAGCACTATAAGATTCTGCCTGAAGCCAAAGACTATAAGCGCATAGGTGAGGGCGATACAGGGCTCAATACCGGTGGTATGGGAAGTGTTTCGCCAGTTCCTTTTGCCACGAAAGAATGGATGCAGAAGGTGGAAGACCGCATAATACGTCCCACTGTGGATGGATTGAGGGCCGAGAATATTGACTATAAGGGCTTCATTTTCTTCGGATTGATAAACGTTGGCGGTGATCCTATGGTCATAGAATACAACTGTCGCATGGGCGATCCGGAGACAGAGACCGTGATGCTCAGGTTAAAGAGCGACATAGTAGACCTCTTTGAGGGCGTGGCTAATGGCGATTTGGACAAGCACGACATTGAGTTCGATGACCGTTCTGCCGTGTGTGTGATGCTCGTCAGTGGAGGATACCCGGGCAAATACGTTAAAGGCTATCCCATAAGCGGCATAGACAAGGTGGAAGGCTCAATAGTTTTCCACGCCGGAACAGCCCTAAAGAATGGCCGGATTGTTACCAACGGTGGCCGCGTGATAGCCGTAAGCAGTTACGGAGCCAATAAGGATGAGGCTCTGAAGAAGAGCTTTGCCGAGGCTCAGAAGATAGAATTCAAGGACAAATACTTCCGTCGCGACATAGGACAGGACCTTTAACTCCTTGCATTAAACAAGATTATTGAATCCGAAGGGGGAGCTCTCTCCCTTTTCGGATTCATAGTTCATAACAGAAAGAACAGGCCTTCAGATGAAGAAATATTTGCAAAACAGGATTGCAACAAGCCGATGGGCGTTGCCAGTTACTGGCTTGCTGACAGTTCTGGTGTGGCTTGCTGCCGGCGGTATGGCTAACAGGCATATGTGGTTGCCATTCGTCTTGTTGGTGGTTACGGCCCTGGCCATGGTGCAACTCAACAATCGCTACTCGCTTATACGTATCTATAGCCGCATGGTGTCGTGCTCGTTTCTCGTTGTTTCGGCCATGTGCTCGTTCAGTTTTAGCAATTGGCGCACTGCGTTGTTGGGGCTAATGTCGGCCATGACGTTCGTGTTGCTGTTTAGAAGTTATCAGGACAGGGCTGCGCAAGGCTGGATATTTTTTGCTTTCGTGTGCATAGGAGTTGGCAGTATGGCTTGGATTCAAATGCTGTTGTTCGTTCCTTTGGTCTGGATTTTGTGTGCATTCTTTCTCTATTCGTTAACTCCGCGTGCCTTTGTGGCCAGCATTCTCGGCCTGTTGTTGCCCTATTGGTTTTGGTTTGGGGCGCTTGCGCTAACCAGTAGTATTGGAATCATGGTAAGCCATTTTAGTCTTCTGCTCCAATTTAGGCCTCTACCGGTGATGGGAGTAGTGGATAACCATCAGCTGGTCACATTGTTTTTCATAGTAGTGGCAGCGATAATCAGTTCCATTCATTTTGCAGCCAATAGCTATCAGGACAAGATCAGGACACGCACTTTTTACAGTTGCTTCCTGTTGTCGGTGGTTTATACAGTTCTGTTCATAATTCTGCAACCACAGTTCGTTAACGAACTGATAGCCATTCTGGTGGTTTCGGCAGCTCCTGTGCTGGGTCATTTCCTTGCTCTGTCCAATACCAAGTTGTCAAACGCCTGTTTCTTCGCCTTGATAACATTGTCTGTAGTCATCGTAGCTTATAATTTATGGACGCCCTCACAGATTTGTTTCTGAACTATGGCTATTGGGGCATGCTCGTTGCTGCCTTTCTGGCGGGCAGCTTCTTTCCCTTCAGCAGTGAGGCGGTAATGCTCGGGTTCTACGCTATGGGCCTGCATGTGTGGCCGTTGATAATATATGGCACCATAGGCAATGTGCTTGGGTCTATGTTTAACTATTGTGTGGGGCGCATGGGCAAGCTTGAGTGGATAGAGAACCGGCTGCACATAAAAAAGGAAAACATGGACAAGGCCCAGCGGTTCATGCAAGGCAAGGGTGCATGGGTGGGTTTTTTCGCCTTTATTCCGTTTATAGGTTCGGCCATAACAATACTCCTTGGCTATACGAGAGCTAATGTATGGAAGTCGCTCTTAAGTATTTTCATTGGCAAGTTTGGCCGCTATCTTGTGCTTATGGGCAGTGTTGGCATGGCGTTTGGAATGTAAAGGGCAGCTATATTACAGTCTATTTATATCCTGTTGTATTGCAGTCAAAGTGATAGTATCAGAAATGATGCCTGATAGTGGCTGTTATGTAATTTGATTACGGGACTTCCGTAAAGTCGTTACGGAACTTCTGTAACCTCATTACGGAACTTTCGTAATGGATTTACAAGACTTTCGTAACGAAATTACAAAAAGCTCGTGGTAATATAGCTTTGGCTTCTTAGCGTTAAAGACAGTCTTTCCCCAGACTCGGTTGAGGTGTTTTACGATAACGGACTATAGCAAAAAACTAAATGGAAACGTCTTTTTAGCTTACACTTTGGGCTGATTTACAATATTATTTAGTAACTTTGCCCCGTTAATTCGAATTCAACAAACAAAGACACTCATAGATGAAACAGTACAGACTGGTGGACAACATCTTGGGGTGGGTTACGTTTCTTATCGCAGCCTTCGTCTATTGCTCCACCATTGAGCCGACAGCCAGTTTCTGGGACTGTCCTGAGTTTATCACAACAGGCTATAAACTTGAAGTAGGACATCCGCCCGGGGCCCCATTCTTTATGCTTACGGCCAATCTTTTCTCCCATTTCGCAAGCGATCCCACACAGGTTGCCAAGATGGTTAACACGATGAGTGCACTGCTAAGTGCCACTTGCATCCTGTTCTTGTTCTGGACCATAACCCATTTGGCCCGTAAACTCGTCATAAAAGACTGGAACGACCTTACTCCGGCTAAGCTAATAGCCATAGAAGGCTCTGGCTTGGTGGGCGCACTCATCTACACTTTCTCCGACACATTTTGGTTTTCGGCCGTGGAAGGTGAGGTCTATGCCTACTCATCGGCATTCACCGCTATAGTGTTCTGGCTGATGTTGAAGTGGGAAGACCATGCCGATGAGCCTCATAGCGACCGGTGGCTCGTGCTCATAACCTACATGACAGGACTCAGTATCGGCGTGCACCTGCTCAACTTGCTTTGCATTCCGGCCATGGTACTGGTGTTCTACTACCGTAAATTCCCCAATGCCAACCTGAAAGGCTCCATCGTTGCCTTGCTGGTATCTTTCGTTATAGTGGCTGCTGTGCTCTATGGAGTTGTGCCGGGCATTATTACTGTGGGCGGATTCTTTGAACTGCTGTTCGTAAACGGACTGCACATGCCGTTCAATTCTGGTCTTATTGTCTATATTTTCTTGTTACTTGGCTCCTTCATTTGGGCCATTTACGAGACCTATACCGATAAGAATCTTGTGCGACAGAACATAGCTACGTTGCTGGCCGTTACCCTAATAGGTATTCCTTTCTATGGCTATGGCTGGAAAGCTTTCTTCATTGGGGTGGTGGTAATTGCTGTACTGGCTGTTATTCTGTTCATGAAAAACAAGGGAAAGTCACTTGTTTCGGCACGGATCAAGAACACATCGCTGCTTTGTATGGTGATGTTGCTCATTGGTTATTCCAGTTACGCACTGATAGTGATACGTTCCACGGCCAATCCTCCTATGGATCAGAATTCACCTGAGGACATATTCACCCTTGGAAGTTATCTTAGCCGTGACCAGTATGGCAACAGGCCTCTGTTCTACGGGCCTGCCTACACTTCGCAAGTGGCTCCCGACGAAAGCGGAACAAGAGCTAAAATGACAAAGGGTGCACCGGTTTATGAGCGCAAAGAGAAGAAATCGCCCAACGAACCTGACAGTTACTATCTGGTTCGCACCAAGGACGACTACGTGTATGCTCAAAACATGATATTCCCTCGTATGTATGACGCAGCTCATGCCGATGCTTACGAGAGCTGGATGGGCGGAGTGAAGGGCCGTCAGGTACCCTATGGCGATGGCTTTGTTAAGATGCCGACGCAGTGGGAGAATCTTCGCTTCTTCTTCTCTTACCAGTGCAACTTCATGTATTGGCGCTATTTCATGTGGAATTTCTCGGGTAGACAGAATGATCTGCAAGGAAATGGAGAGCCGGAACACGGCAACTGGATAACCGGTATACCGTTTATAGATAATGCTCTTTATGGTGACCAAAGCTTGATGCCCGATGAACTTAAGGCAAACAAGGGCCATAACACCTACTTTATGCTGCCTTTGTTGCTTGGAATCATAGGCTTGCTGTGGCAGTGGAACCGTGGAAAACGTGGCATTCAGCAGTTCTGGATTGTTACTTTCCTGTTCTTTATGACGGGATTGGCCATCGTTCTCTATCTGAATCAGACGCCAATGCAGCCTCGTGAGCGTGATTATGCTTACGCAGGTTCATTCTATGCATTCGCAATATGGTGTGGACTGGGCGTGGCCGCTATAATAGACCTGCTCAAGAGGGTCAAACTCTCAGGACCGGTGGTGGCCGCTGTGGTTACATTGTTATGCTTGTTCGTGCCTTATCGTATGGGCTCGCAGAACTGGGACGACCATGATCGTTCCGGAAGATATACCTGTCGCGACTTCGGTCAGAATTATCTGATGTCGCTGCAGCAGAAAGGCAACCCTGTGATATTCACCAATGGCGATAACGATACCTTCCCATTGTGGTACAATCAGGAAGTAGAAGGCGTGCGGACAGATGCCCGTGTGTGCAACTTAAGCTATCTGCAGACCGACTGGTATATCGACCAGATGAAGCGTCCGGCTTATGATTCTCCGTCACTTCCTATCACTTGGCCACGTATTGACTTTGTAAGTGGAACCAATGAGTACGTTCCTGTGGTGCCATCGGCTAAGCAGCAGATACTTGATTTCTGTCGTACCAACCCAGAAGAAGCCCGCCGCCAGTTTGGCGATGAGAAGAATCCGTTCGAGCTTAAGAACGTAATGGAGCATTGGGTGCTTAATCCGTCCAGCTCTGACATGCATATCATACCTACAGATACACTTTATCTGACCATCGATAAAGATGCAGTGCGTCGCAGTGGAATGATGTTGCCAAGCGATACCATACCAGATAAGATGGTGATATCCTTGGAAGGCAAGAACGCTCTTTACAAAGGCGACCTCATGATGCTTGAAATGCTGGCTCATGCCAATTGGACTCGTCCGCTCTATGTGGCAACAACGGTTGGTGAGTCTAACTATATGAATCTTGGAAACAACTTCATTCAGGAAGGATTGGCAAACCGTATAACGCCGTTTAACACCACTAATCCGGAAATGGAGCGCCGTCATGTGTTTATGATGGATACGGAAAAGACTTACGATAACGTTATGCACAAGTTTAAGTTCGGTGGCTTGAGCCGTCCTGGATTCTATGTCGACGAGACGATCCTGCGCATGTGCTATACCCATCGTACGCTTATGGCCCGTCTTGCCTTAAATTTGATAAGCGAACACAAGAATGCCAAGGCTCTTGCTGTACTCGAAAAGTGCGAGAAAGAGTTGCCTGCTTACAACATTCCACTAAACTATTACAGTGGAGCAATGGATATGGCACGTGCATATCTGTTGCTTGGCAAGACCAAAAAGGGCAATAGCATACTGGAAGCCTTGTGGAAGAACTCCAAGCAATACGTGGATTACTACATGCAGTTCGATGGTTCGAAGTTCATGATGTTGCAAAACGACATACTGGAGAACCTGCAAATGATGCAGTTTGAGCAGCAAGTAGGAGCCGGATCGAAGGCTAAGTTTGCCGCAAAAGGCATGAACGTAATAGAGAACTACCTCCGTACCTTCCAGATGAAGGGCGGACAGTTACCTCAATAAAGTCATAAGGCAGTAGCAAATGCTTATAGAGCAGCCTGCCAAGTGGCTCAGATGGCTCTATCCAAGAGCTCTGTGGAGAATGGACCCCGCCGAACATTCAGTCTATTTGACGTTCGACGATGGGCCCATTCCGCAGTCTACCCCTTTCATTCTCAATACTCTCGATGAATTTGAGGCTAAGGCTACATTCTTCATGGTGGGTGATAATGTGCGCCGCTATCCTGGCTTGCTTGAAGAAATACGCCGTCGTGGCCATCAGATTGGTAATCATACCTATCACCATATAGGCTCTCTTAAGCATTGGCCTCTGACCTATGGCATTGATGTAAGTGAGGCAGATAAGCTGCTTGGCGATCCAAGGCTGTTCCGACCGCCACATGGTTGGATGCGCCCTTCAGTGTATTGGTGGATGAGTCGTAGAAAAACGATTGTTATGTGGGACCTTGTCACCCGTGATTATTCAAAGTGGATGACGGCCGATGACATTATATATAATGTGAAGCGCTACGCTCGTAACGGTTCAATCATAACCTTCCATGATTCGCTGAAGTCCTGGAACAACGGAAACCTGCAAT
>CAZUWO010000037.1:0-22902 GCA_964623995.1 uncultured Prevotella sp.
CCGCTTTTGGCCTTCTTTATGTACAGTCCCAATCAAATAGATCAAGGACTAATTATGCTTACAGGCACCAACTTTGCACCTATAATTATGGCCTTACTATTGGTGTTTTGCGGATTTTACAGTTTTATATTACTATATCGGACATTCTGTGAGGTGATAGGACTAAGCCGTTTCGATGCTTGCACACTTACATGGCTCACGTTCTCATTTGCTTACGTAATGGTAGCTATCAGCGTTCCTGACCATTTCACCTTATCAATGTTCATGTTAATACTCACTCTTTACGTTGCCGGACGCAAGATAAAGGCGCGCCATCCTTTCACAAAATGGCAAACAGTGCTCTTTTTCATCATTACTGCGGGCATATCACTAAATAATGGCATCAAGATATTCCTTGCCAATCTCTTCGTTAACGGTAAACGCTTCTGGCAACCGGCCAACATTTTTGTAGCTATAATACTGCCTTCTTTACTTATTTGGGGCGGAGCCACGATGGAATGGAACCACTTCAAAAGACCATATTATGTTGCTAAACTGAAAAAACAAGCAAAAAAAGACAGTATACAGAAAGTTAAGATCTATACCAAGCTCATGGATACAACTTCTCTTAAAGACTCTTCAGCTATCCACGAGGCTTATATTAAGATTTTAAAGCGGCAGAAAGAGGCAAAAAAACGACAAGAACAGAAAAAGCCTTGGATAAAACATGCAGGAAAGCCCATAGACAAGAGCGAGTTTGGACAATGGACAGACATTTCCACTCCACGACTTCCATCTCTAATAGAAAATGTCTTTGGCGAATCCGTCCAACTTCATGAGAAGCACTTACTTGAGGATGTAATGGTATCAAGACCTGTTATTGTCAAGTATAATCACGTCTACAACTACGTTGCAGAAGCCGTTATTGTGCTCCTGTTCATAGGTGGTATTTGGTATGGCCGTCGAAGCCGCTTCCTCTGGCTTGCCCTTTCGTTCTTCACTTTCGACTTCTTTATCCACTTTATCTTAGGCTTTGGCCTTAATGAAATTTACATTATGTCGCCCCATTGGCTCTTCGTCATCACATTGTCAATAGGTTTCCTGCTCAAAAATGCCCGAACATCGCATTGGAAGCGCTCATTACAAGCATTGACTGCAGCACTTACGATATATTTACTCGTCTGGAACGGACTGCACTACATACAATATTTATCGTGAATTTGGCAATCATTGCGCCATAGCCATACTATTACAGTCTAAAAGGAGCATAACAAAGATAGTGTCATTCAACCGAAGACTAGTTTAGCACCAAGTGATGACCGTTTACGTTTGGTAAGCTTCGAACAAGACTTAGGGGTACTACACTCTATCATTTCTGCGTTTGTTGGCATAAGAATCATAATTCATTATATTTATTTTACATCACGGCTGTAATCATAAATTACAACATAAATATGACAACAATGGAAAAAGAAACAAGCCTAAATGAATTTATGATTTCTAATGAGGAATTTAAGGCTCTAACAAGATATCAGTATGCGCTTAAAAGAATTGCTGATACCGAAACAATGTGGTCAATAGTTGGAGATAAAAGTTCCTTTGCGATTCAGTCTTTTGGAAAAGAACAACTACTTCAGATATGTTCTTCCAAAGAATATGCTCAAGCATTTTGTATAAATGACAATGCGGATTGAGAAAGTATTGCTATAACTCTTGATTCTTTTGAAGAATCTGTAATTGATTATATTTGTAAGGAAGGACTTATTCTTAATGTTTTTTCCAACAGTACAAGAACCTCTTGGCAAAATTGTAGGATTGAATACATTTGCAGAAGATTTAAGTGAAATCTTGGAAGACTACAAGCAAGTAATACAACTCAAAGGTGCATGAAAAACATAAGTAGTGAGCAGCGGTAACAAAAACTACTACAGGTAACATAAGATGTGTTTCTGAATTATCCGGAAACGCATCTTATTTTTAGTTTGACTAGCATGTATATCGGCTAAAGGGTGCAAGTTCCTAACAGACCCTAGTAGAGGGAACTGTCCGGCCAGAGAGACAAGGGTGTCCATCGTGAGGTGGAATCTGAAAGAAGTCAGCGGCAAACATCTGCCCCGACGTACAGAAACCTAATACCAAGGCTATGGTGAGGGTGAGGCGGCTTAAAGCGTCAAAGCCCTATAACTACTCGGAATCACGCATAGTAAATTAGGCGGGGATAAAATGGAAAGTCGGTATGTTTAACTAGTGAATTCTCACGGACATGGAGATTAGTTGCTTTTACAAAATCATGGACTAACGCTTGCTGTGAGAAGTTAGCCGAGACCATGGTAATCGCAGCGTTGGCAATGCGGTGAAGGGTTGAACCTTAATTGAACGATAGTAATATAAAGTTACCAAATGGAGGAAAGATTGCAGAAAACATCAGCACGAGTTAATGACTGCCCTCAAAGAGCCAAGACGGAATCCGAAGGGTATGAGGGAGTGCAGACTTACATATGGATGATAGAAGGCAACATCGTGGAAGTACCATTTGACAAGGAACACCTATTGGAGGTCATATTGTCTCCTGCAAATCTCAACGCAGCTTATAAGTGTGTTGTGAGGAACAAGGGATGTGGCGGTGTCGACAGAATGTCATGTGACAACTGCTCCCGTGGCTGAGAGCCAATAAAGACACTCTTATAAGTTCATTAATGGATGGCAGCTACTGTCCGAACCCCGTCAGATGAGTAGAGAAACCCAAGACCAAAGCCAAGATGCTCCGTCGGCTATGAAACGTTTGGTCAATGATACCGACCAATGGTTACTGAGACGTCTGCGCATGTGTATATGGAAGTCGTGGAGGCTCCCGAGGACGAAGGTGAAGAACCTTATGAAGTGTGGCATTGACGAGTTCAAAGCCTATCAATGGAGGAATACACGCCTAGGTTATTGGCGGCGGATAGCCGGCAGTGTTATTTTGCATCGTGCCATATCTAATGAGAACCTAAAACGTGCTGGTACACTTGCCTTTATGACAAATATGTCAAATGGCTGCATAAATAGGGAACCGCTGTATGCCGAACGGCACGTACAGTGATGTAAGAGGTTAGTAAACACGAAAGTAGGAGATAAGCTCCTATGATTAGTGTTTACATCTTACTCGATTCCGTGACAAAATGTTTTGGTGGAACTATTTGAGATTAAGACATCATCGAATTAGATACGAAATCTATTCACCCACAAAAATAAATAAACTTAAGCTTCACTTGGCATATAGGAAGCAAGCTTCCTATTGCCCTCGTTGGCAAAAAGTTTAACACTCGGCACTTTGGTGCACCTTATGTGAATGCAAATTTATGAAAAATGATTTATATCAAGAAATATTTGGCAATATTTTTGATTTTAAGTCTTAAAGGGAGTGAGCGGTAATATTTCTGACTTTGTTTTTCTTAAGAGTGAAATAATTTTTGCTACGTAGCTTTTATATTTTTCCTACGTAGCAAAAGATCTTTTTCTATAAGATTACAACGTTGTTTGCAATGGGTTCGCCCCACGATACCGGCTGTTTTGCCTCACTGATTCAGTGGTTTTGCCACCTGAATGCGGATGTTCGGCGGATAGAGGCAATATCAGTTGACAGCCTGTCTTTAAGGCTTCATATCGTTGAATCAACAAAAAATCCCCATGTAAGCAGGTGCATACATGGGGATTGGATATGGAAAAGTGTTGTTGTTTAGAACTCAGCGTTCTTTGGTGTGCGTGGGAACGGAATTACGTCGCGTATGTTCTGCATTCCGGTAACGAAGAGGATAAGGCGCTCAAAACCAAGTCCGAAGCCTGCATGTGGGCAAGAGCCGTACTTGCGGGTATCGAGATACCAGTCGTAAGTGCTTTCCTGCATGCCGCGTTCTTCTATTTCGTCGAGCAGTTTCTTGTAGTTCTCCTCACGAACAGAGCCGCCAATAATTTCGCCTATGCGTGGGAAGAGCACGTCGGTGCCCTGCATGGTCTTGTTGTCGGGGTTCTTCTTCATGTAGAAAGCCTTGATTTCCTTAGGATAATCGGTCATTATTACAGGGCGCTTGAAGTGCTGCTCAACCAAGTAACGCTCATGCTCGCTGTTAAGATCCATGCCCCAGCCGGTTATTGGGAACTCAAACTTGTGGCCGTCGCTTACGGCTTGCTGCAAAATTTTGATGCCTTCGGTGTAAGGCAGACGTACAAAGTCCTCCTTGACAACCGACTGCAGCGTGTCGATAAGGGTCTTATCAATCATCTTGTTAAGGAACTCCAAATCGTCGCGGCAATTGTCCAAGGCCCAGTTCACACAATATTTTATGAAGTCTTCCTCCAAGTCCATGAGTCCCTCCTTGTCCAAGAAGGCCACCTCGGGTTCAATCATCCAGAACTCAGCAAGGTGTCTCGGAGTATTGGAGTTCTCAGCTCTGAACGTGGGACCAAAGGTATAGATGGCTCCAAGTGCCGTGGCCCCGAGCTCGCCTTCGAGCTGTCCGCTCACGGTAAGGTTTGTTTTGCGGCCAAAGAAGTCCTTTTCGTAGTCTACTACGCCACTCTTGGCTACACGGTCGAGGTCGAGCGTGGTAACCTGAAACATTGATCCGGCACCTTCGGCATCGCTTGCCGTGATTAGGGGAGTGTGGAAATAGTAGAACCCATGGTCGTGAAAGTACTTGTGAATGGCAATGGCCATGTTGTGGCGTATGCGCATCACGGCTCCGAAAGTATTTGTGCGCAGGCGCAGGTGGGCATACTTGCGCATGTATTCGAAGCTTTGTCCCTTCTTCTGCATGGGATAATCAGATGGGCAGAGGCCGTAGATTTCGAGCTCCTTGAGCTGGATTTCAGAGGTCTGGCCTTTGCCTTGGCTCTCTACGAGGGTGCCAATGGCCGAGATACATGCCCCTGTGGTGATGCTCTTCAGCTGCTCTGCGTCGACCTTTGCTGGGTCAACAACTATTTGTATGTTCTTTATTGTGGAGCCGTCGTTGAGAGCTATGAAGTCGACAGCCTTGCTGCTGCGGTGCGAACGCACCCAGCCCTTCACGTTTATGTCTTGTCCGAAATCGGTGCTCTTGAGCGCATCGATCACTCTTGTCCTTTTCATTTCGTTATTAATGAATTGTTATTGAGTTTCACTTTTTTACTCAAAGGCTCCCATTCGGAGCATGTCAACCTCTTTCTCTGTTAGGAACCGCCAGTCGCCACGGCGCAGGCCTTTCTTTGTAAGACCGGCAAACTGCACGCGGTCGAGCTTGATTACGCGGTAGCCAAGGGCTTCGAAAATACGGCGAACGATACGGTTCTTGCCGCTGTGTATTTCTATTCCCACCTGACTTTGGTCGGTGTCGGAAGCGTATTCTATTGCATCGGCCTTGATGGTGCCATCCTCGAGCTCAATGCCATCGCTGATTTTTTGCAGGTCGTTGGCTGAAACGGGCTTGTCGAGGAACACGTGGTAGACCTTCTTCTTGAGGAACTTGGGATGGGTAAGCTTGCTGGCAAGCTCGCCGTCGTTGGTAAGAAGCAGTACGCCGGTGGTGTTGCGGTCGAGCCTTCCTACAGGATAAATGCGCTCCGGGCAAGCATCCTTTACGAGATCCATAACAGTCTTGCGCTGTTGTGGGTCATCACTGGTGGTAACATAGTCCTTAGGCTTGTTGAGAAGTACGTAAACTTTCTTCTCGATCTTGACAACTTGGTCGTTGAACTTAACCTCATCTGAACGCAGAACCTTTGTTCCGAGCTCGGTAACCACCTGTCCGTTGACGGTGACATCGCCATTCTGGATGTGCTCATCGGCTTCGCGACGGCTGCAAACGCCGGCATTGGCCAAATACTTGTTGAGGCGGATGGGCTCATTCGGGTCGATATGCTCTTCCTTATACTCTATACGCTTCTTCATGCTGTACTTAGCATTCGGATCGTAGTCGCTGGTATGCTGACGGTATCCGCCCTGTCGAGGCTGATATCCACTCTGGTTGTAGCCTTTGTGCTGATAACCTCCCTGACGAGGCTGGTAGCCTCCCTGACGCGATTGGTATCCACCTTGGCGTGGTTGGTATCCACCCTGACGAGGCTGATATCCACCTTGGCGGGGCTGATAACCACCTTGGCGGGGCTGATAACCGCCCTGACGGGGCTGATATCCTCCTTGACGAGGCTGATATCCTCCCTGTTGAGGCTGGTAGCTGTTGCCTCCTTCTATGTTGTTGTCGTTATTATTGTATCTAGGACGGTATCCACCCTGACGTGGTTGGTATCCACCCTGACGGGGTTGATAGCCGTTTTGGCGTGGCTGGTATCCTCCTTGGCGTGGCTGATAGCCGCCTTCGCCATCGGGATTTGCGCTGTTATAGCGTGGCTTGTAACCTCCCGGCCTTGGCTGATATCCACCTTGCCTCTGCTGATAAGGGGCTGATGTGCGTGGACGATAGCTGCTCTGGTGCTGCGGTCCATGGCCTGCTTGGAGACCGGCTCCGAAGCCTTCGGGTCTGAATCCGCCCTCATCGGGGGTGTGGTTGACCGCTTTTGTGCTGCTGTATGCACGAGTGGAGTGAATGCGCGGGCGTTGTGGGCGTACCGTATGGTTGATGCCGTTGTCGCCTGTTGAACCTACTTGCGAGTAGCCTTCTCGGTTACTGTTGTCAGTAGTGTTCTCCTGCTTGTTTTCTAATTCTTCTGCCATAGTTGTAATGTGCTTTAAAATTTCTTAGATAATTTGGTAAGCCTCGCGGCTTGGTACATAAATTATTTATTGAATAGGTTTGAAAAAAAGTTTGGTTACATTCCGGTGTAGTTGCTTGGGGTAATGGCCTGCAACTCAGCTTTGACGCTTGGGCTAACGTTTAGATTGTTGATGAAATCGTGTATAGTAGCCTCTGTCAACTGCTGATTGGTGCGGGTGAGGGCTTTAAGTGCCTCGTATGGATGTGGATAACCCTCACGGCGCAAGATGGTTTGAATGGCTTCGGCCACGACAGCCCAAGTATTGTCAAGGTCTGCCTGTATTTTCTCCTGATGGAGTATCAGCTTGCGCAGTCCTTTCAGTGTGCTTTGAATGGCTATAATGGCATGGCCGAGGGGCACGCCCACGTTGCGCAGCACAGTGGAATCGGTAAGATCGCGCTGCAGTCTGCTTACCGGCAGCTTGGCAGCAAGGAACTGCAAGATGGCATTAGCCAATCCAAGGTTTCCTTCACTGTTCTCATAGTCTATGGGGTTGACCTTGTGGGGCATGGCACTGGAGCCAACTTCGCCTTTCTTTATCTTCTGCTTGAAGTAATCCATGGATATGTACATCCAGAAATCGCGGTCAAGATCTATGATAATGGTATTGATACGGCGCAGTGCATCGAATACGGCGCCAAGATTATCATAGTTGCTTATTTGTGTGGTCCATTCCTCTCGCTCCAGTCCAAGCTTCTCACGGCAGAACCGATTGGCAAACTCGCGCCAATTATAATTAGGATAGGCTACGTGATGAGCATTGAAGTTGCCTGTGGCTCCACCAAACTTGCATGTGAAAGGAGTGTTTTTGAGGCTGTTGAGCTGTGTTGTCAGCCTGTAGACATATACCATTATTTCCTTTCCCAGGCGGGTAGGGGAGGCTGGCTGGCCGTGAGTCTTGGCCAGCATGGGGACGTCTTTCCACTCTTCGGCATAGGTTTGGAGCTGTTCTATGAGTTCTTCGATTTGTGGATAGTAGACATCTTGGAGCGCTTCCTTAAGAGAGAGGGGTACGCTTGTGTTGTTGATGTCTTGTGAAGTCAGTCCGAAATGGATGAACTCCTTGTAATTGTCAAGGCCACCAATTTGGTCGAACTGTTCTTTGATGAAGTACTCTACGGCTTTAACGTCGTGGTTTGTGGTCTTCTCAATTTCCTTAACTCGTCCGGCTGACTTCTCATCGAACTTGCGATAGATGTCGCGCAACTGTTCGAAGCGTGTTTTATCGAACGAAGCAAGTTGCGGCAATGGAATCTCACAAAGGGTGATGAAGTATTCTATCTCCACACGAACACGGTAGCGTATGAGCGCATACTCTGAAAAATAATCGGCAAGCCTCTCGGTTTTGCCTCTGTAACGGCCATCTATAGGCGAGATGGCTGTCAGCTGATCAAGGTTCATATTGCAATATTTCTTTTGAATACCTATTATAATAGTAGGCTGCAAAATTAATAAATTATACTGATATGTGTTGAAACTGTTTGTTTTTTTTATGAAAAATCATTTTTCGTCCATTTCCACCTCTTTGACTTTCTTGAACAAGTCTGAAGCGAAAACAAGGTCGTTTAGCTTCTTGTTGTGCGAACTGATGACGGTGTCTTTGTTGCCTTGCCACTCTTTTTTGCCATCAGCAATGAATATGATATTTTCGCCAATGCCCATTACAGAGTTCATGTCATGGGTGTTGATGATGGTTGTGGTGTGGTATTCCTTGGTTATTCCACTAAGCAAATCGTCAATGATAAGTGATGTTTTGGGGTCGAGTCCGGAGTTAGGCTCATCGCAGAACAGATATTGAGGGTTCATTACTACTGCACGTGCTATGGCCACACGCTTCTGCATTCCACCCGAAATCTCGCCTGGATATTTGTTTTCAGCACCTGTAAGATTGACCCGTTCTATGCATTCCATAGCTCTGTCGTTGCGCTTTTGCAGTGTCATGTCTGAAAACATGTCGAGTGGAAACCTTACATTCTCGAGCACAGTAAGGGAATCGAAGAGCGCCGCTCCTTGGAAAATCATGCCCATTTCGCGCCGCATCATAATCTTTTCCTTTTTGCGCATCTTCACAAAGTTGCGTCCGTCGTAGAGCACTTCACCACTTGTAGGTTCCAAAAGTCCTACAAGGGTGCGCATCAGAACGGTTTTTCCCGCACCACTTTGCCCGATAATAAGGTTGGTTTTACCGTTTTCGAATGTAGCATTGATGTCGTGAAGGACCTCTTTAGTGCCAAAAGATTTATATAAGTGCTTGACTTCTATCATTTGAAAACGTTTTTATGAAAGCAATTGCGTGAGGAACACGTCGCTGAAAAGAATTAGCACGCTGGAACATACAACAGCATCGGTTGATGCTTTGCCCACTTCTACAGAGCCACCCTTTACAGTGTAGCCGAAATATGAAGACACACTGCTTATGATGTAAGCGAAGAACAGGCTCTTGACTATACTCATGTACATGAACCATGGATTGAAGTCGTGCTGGAGTCCTGCGGTAAGGTCTTCTGGTGTCAGAACATGTCCAATGTAAGCGGTAGCGTAAGCTCCAAGAATTCCTGTAAAACTGCTGAATATTACGAGGAATGGCATGATGGTTATGAGCCCAAGCATTTTGGGAAGTATCAGGTAGCTGGCCGAATTGACGCCCATTATCTCCAGAGCGTCTATCTGTTGCGTTACCCGCATGGTGCCAAGTTCTGAAGCAATGTTTGAACCTACCTTTCCGGCAAGAATCAAACACATTATTGAACTGGAGAACTCAAGTAACATTATCTCACGTGTTACGTAACCGGAAACCCAGTGAGGCATCCACGGACTTTGTATGTTAAGCTTCATTTGGATGCATATCACTGCTCCTATGAAGAACGAAATGAGCAATACGATACCTATAGAGTCGACACCAAGTTGCATCATTTCCTTGACGTATTGTTTCAAGAACATGCGCATGCGCTCAGGGCGACTGAAAGAACGCCCCATGAGTAGCAGGTAACTGCCAAAAGTTGTCAACCATTTCTTTATCATACGTCTGCAAAAGTAACCAAAATCTCCGAAAAACTAAAGTCAAATGATTAGTTTTTGGGATTAATGACTCATATTAGACATTATTTTGGTATTTTTGCATCAGATTTAGACAACTATGACAGTGAACGATAAAGATACAGAATCCAAACAATCAGTACTTCGTACAGAGGGGCTTGTGAAGCGTTATGGCAGTAGAACGGTAGCCAACAATGTGAGTATAAACGTAAAGCAAGGCGAGATAGTGGGACTTCTTGGCCCTAATGGTGCTGGTAAGACTACATCTTTTTATATGACGACGGGTCTTGTGGTGCCGAATGCCGGGCACGTATATATTGACGATCATGAAATTACCGACTATCCTGTCTACAAACGGGCCCGTGCAGGAATTGGCTATCTGCCACAGGAAGCCAGCGTGTTCAGAAAGATGAGCGTGGAAGACAATATTCTTTCTGTGCTTCAAATGACTAAATTGTCGCATGAGGAGCAACTGCGCAAGTTGGAATCGCTTATTTCTGAGTTCCGTTTGACCAAAGTAAGGAAGAATAAAGGTGACCAATTATCTGGTGGAGAGCGTCGCAGATGCGAGATAGCCCGCTGCTTGGCCATAAGCCCTAAGTTCATAATGCTAGATGAACCGTTTGCCGGCGTTGACCCTATTGCCGTAGAAGATATTCAGCATATTGTATGGCGATTGAAATATCGCAACATTGGCATTCTTATTACAGACCATAATGTGCAGGAAACACTGTCAATTACTGATAGAGCCTATCTGCTTTTTGAAGGTAGGATACTGTTTCAAGGTACGCCGGAAGAACTGGCAGAGAATCCGGTAGTTCGTAAAAATTATTTGAGTGAAAACTTTATGCTGCGTCGTTTCAAACCTAACAAAGAAGACGAAATAGCAGAGAAGAATGAAGAAATTTGATTTTTATTATGTTATAAGGAGAAATATTTTTAACTTTGCATCATAAAAAGAGTCATATATAAAATCTAACTTACCTAAGAAAATTATAAACAGATGAAAATCAAACTTACATGTCTTCATCTGTTGTTGCTGTCATTATTGCTTTGCTTTAATAATAATATAGATATTAAAGCAAAGGCATTGAGCGGTAGCAATGGAAAAGACGAACAGCGTTATAAGGTGGCTTGTTGCGACTGGATGCTCCTCAAACGGCAGAAACTTGGCGAATTCAAACTCAGTCATGAAATTGGAGCCGATGGAGTAGAACTCGATATGGGACCACTTGGTAAGCGAGTGCTGTTTGATAATCAGTTGCGCTCAGAGAAAATGCTCAATAAATTCGTTGCCCGCGATGGCTACAATATTCAGATTCCTTCTATAGCCATGAGTGGATTCTATGCGCAAAACTTTATAAAGCGTTCCAATTATAAAGCGCTTATTTACGACTGCCTCAATTTCATGGGCAAGTTTCCAAATACCCGTATAGCTTATCTGCCGCTTGGAGGTAGTGGACATGAATGGAAACATGCCGGGGCCGAACGTGATACGCTTGTAGCCAGACTGCGTTGGGCTGGTGATGCCGCTGCTCAAAGAGGTATGGTGATAGCTATTAGAACATCGTTGAGCGCATCAGACAATATTAAGTTACTTAAGGAAGTTGGCAGCCGTGGCATTAAAATATATTATAGCGTTCAAGATGCGGTAGAGAATAACCGTGATATACCAACAGAGATAAAAGAACTCGGCCGTAAGCGTATAGCTCAAATCCACATTTCAAATACCGATGGCGTGCTGCTAAAGGATGATCCTGCAGTGAATATGCCCGCTATCAAGCAAGCACTCGATAATATTGGTTGGAGAGGCTGGCTGGTTGTGGAAAGAAGTCGCGACCGTAACAAGGTTCGTAATGTGCGCTATAATTATGGTAATAATGTTGCTTACCTTAAAGAGATATTCCAAAAATAAAACCAAACCTCAAATAAAACACCAATCTATGAAATCAACAAGGAAGATTACATTTCCGCTATTATGTCGAATGGCTTTGGCACTCTTGTTGCCGACAGCCTTGCTGGCATCGTGTGCGGTTGATGGCTTTGAAGATGAGAGTATGAGTCAAACGTATGGCGTGCAACTCACATCACCTATTGCCGACAGCATCACCGTAACACCTAATGCTGACGGAACACAGATGACAATAGCTTGGCCCGTAACTTTCGGAGCCGGAGGCTACCAGATTTCTCTTGTCAATGATGCTCAGCCAGATGAGCCTATTGTTAAAGATTCTATCATCGATGGAAGTAAGGTCGTCTTGCCTCGTGTAGAGGATCAAAGTTACACCTTTACTATTCTTACGCTTGGTAATACCGAACTAAACAACACCGGCGCACAAGAAGCTACGACAAAGAACATAAGCACTTTCTCAACGGCTTATGCTTCTATTCCTGATGGTACCGACTTGACACAGTACTTTACCGACAATGCTTTGCCCGATGAGTTGAACTCAGAAGACAAGCCTTTCGATCTTGTGCCAGGTGGACATTACACCATTACAGGCGACCTTCTGTTCCATGGTAATCGTGTGACTCTTCGTTCTACTAACGAGGCTAATCCTGCAACCATTACAATCTCAGGTGAATCCAGCATGACAACTCAAGCTGGACTGACGCTGAAGAATCTTGTCTTTGAATGTGCAGATGCCACAGCACCAATTATCAAACTTGACGGAGAGCCCAAAGATGAGCTTAAGGATCGCGTTGCTGTTGGTAAAGGCTATTATTACATAACCGAACCTATACGTTTGGTCAACTTAAAGGTGAACAACTTGACAAATGAAGTGATTGATAACAATAAGAAACAATATTGTATTCAGGACTTCATAGTTGACAATTGTGTGTTCCATTTCAACACTGGTTCTGATATGAGTAGCTCCACATATTTTAATATGTACAACAATGGAGGCTGTATCAACAACTTTAAAGCAACCAATTCCACGTTCTATAACACTTCTAGTAATGAAATGAATTACTTCCTGCGTTATAACAACAGTGGTGGTCCTGACCGTACAGGCTATAGCTCGGGTAGTGTTACGCTGAGTCAATGTACCTTCTACAATATATGCAAGAAGCATCAAATTTGCAACTATGACAGAATGAGGTCAAGAAGTATCGTTACATTCACTCTAGATCGTAACATTATAGTTAATTCTGGCAACAAGCAGTTTGCTCGTCGCTTTATAGCTGGTGGCACTTGGACTGACTTGTCTGTTAAGAACTTTACACAAAATACATATGTATATGATGGTGCCGATGCTTGGGAGATGCCCGACAAAGCTGATGATACCACTTGGACCGGTGAAGCTTCTTTTGATAGAAGCGGTACTATACTGAGTGGAGATCCAGGATTCAAAGATCCAGACAATGGTGACTTTACCATTAGTGGCTCTGCACAATTGTCAAATAAGACTGGTGATCCGCGCTGGATTAAGTAACTCTTAAACCTAAATCGAAACTATAATCAATGAAAAAACATATATTTAGTACATTGGCCATAGCAGCGTCGCTTACGCTCGCTGCTCCAGCCATGGCTCAGGGCTTGCATACTATAACGGGTAATGTGGTCGACGAGAACGGTGATCCTATCATCGGAGCCACTGTTAGAGCTGGAAAGGCAGCCACAGTTACTGACCTTGATGGTAACTATACGCTCCAAGCACCGACCAATGCGCAAGCAACGGTTTCTTATCTTGGCTACAATGATATTACAACCACTGGTGGACGTATACAACTTAAACCTTCTACGCAAGACCTCGATGAGGTAGTTGTAGTAGGTTATGGCACTCAGAAGAAAGCTCACTTGACAGGTTCGGTGGCCACAGTGCCTATGGATGAAATCAAGGATCTGTCGTCTGGTGGCCTTGCTTCCACTCTTAGTGGACTTATGAATGGTGTAAGTGTGAGCGGTGGCAACTCCCGTCCGGGTGAGAATGCAACCATTACAATCCGTGATGCAAGTTCTCTTTCTGCCGTAGGTTCCACAACTCAACAGCCCTTGTTCGTTATTGATGGCTACATTTATCCTAATGACGTGAAGGTAGGTAACAGCTATCAGAACCTCGGTGCTGAAGCTTTCAATAATCTTGATGCCAGTGAGGTTGAAAGTATATCTGTATTGAAAGATGCTTCTGCAGCTGTTTATGGTGCTCGTGGTGCAAATGGTGTTATTCTTGTAACAACCAAGCGAGGCAAAGTTGGTGCACCTGTTATCAGTTATAGCGGAACCTTCGGCTTCACCGACGAGGTGGCTCGCCCGAAGATGCTCAGTGCCTATGACTATGGTCGACTTTATAATGCTGTTAAAGCTGCAGACCCAACCAATACGACGCTCAACCATACAACGGGTTTATTCCAGGCTGACGAGCTCGAAGCAATGAAGAGTCTCAACTATGACCTGCTTGATAAGTATTGGGAGACTGGTTTTACTCAGAAACATAGTGCCAATGTCAGTGGAGCAACTGATCGCGTGAACTATTTTGCAGGCATTAGCTACTTCGACCAGGATGGTAATCTCGGCAAACTTGATTATAACCGTTTCAATTACCGTGCTGGTGTCGATGTGAAAGTAAGCAAGTGGTTCGGAGTTAGCTTGAACGTGAGTGGCGATGATGGCAAGAAGAATACACCTTATATAAAGGTGGGTGGATCAGGTACCGAAGATTACAACAGGCTTTTGCTTCGTCCACGTTACATTCCTGAGTATCTTACGAGTGGAGTTGCCCCAATCGTAAACGGACCTTCAAACTCTGATTCAAACCAATTGCAGGATTACAGTTTTGATGTATTGCAGAATAACGGAGACTACTCTAAGAACAAGAGTACAAACTTCACCATCAATGGTCGTGTAGACTATGATTTCGGCTGGAGCAAGATATTTAAAGGTCTCAAACTCAGCTTCTCTTATGCCAAGAGCATTAGTAACGATAAGACCAATCAGTATGGCTCAGCCTATACTGTCTATCAAATGAAGGAACGTTTTGGCTCTGGTAGTCACCTCTATACACCGTTTGGCGATTACGATGCCGACTATTATTATTCGGCAGACAACCTCAATCCTAAGACTGTTAGTAATGGAGATCAGCTGTCTCGCACCATGACGAGAGCCGACAACTATCAGGTCAACTTCACAGCTCAGTATGCTCGTGATTTCGGTAGGCATCATGTTCAAGCCCTTTTCTCTTGGGAACGCAGTGAGGCAGAGAGTGAATACCTGACAGGTCAGGTTACAAAGCCAACCGATTATACTACCGGTCAGAGTAATTCTGTTGAGGACGGTAGTGAGCAAGCTACTGTTTTCACTCGCTATGAGAGTGGTGATATGAGTTACATTGGTCGCATTAATTATTCTTATGCCGACCGTTATCTGTTCGAAGCTTTGGTACGTGCTGATGCTTCCACTAAGTTCCGTCCCGGGAAGCGATGGGGCACATTCCCGGCATTCAGCGCTGGTTGGGTCATAAGTGAGGAATCTTGGTTTAAGAATAATGTAAAGTGGGTTGATTTCCTCAAGTTCCGCGGTGGCTTTGGTGTTACCGGTCGTGACAATACGTATGCTTGGCAGTGGATGCAGGTTTATGCTCAAGACAAGAACCGTGGTATCGTGCTTGGCGATAACAGCGTTTCATCCGGCAACCGCATCACTATTAATAAGAATAACTCGGCTGTTAACCCTGATGTTACTTGGGATAAGTCCTATAAATTCAACTTTGGTATTGATGCACGATTCCTTCGCCAGCGTCTTTCTGTTACTTTCGACTACTATCGTGTGTGGAACCGCGACATGTTGATGAATCTCAGGCAGAACGTAGATTTCACTATCGGAACCCAGAGTGCTGCTATGAACCTTGGTGAGATGGATAACTGGGGTTACGAGCTGTCGCTCAATTGGCGGGATCGTATAGGAAAGGACTTCTCTTACCATGTGGGAATCAACACAGGCTATAGTGACAACAAGGTGTTGAATATGGATTTTGCCACCAGTGACATTTATAAGACGATCCAACGCGGAGATCGTACCGACAATGGTACTTGGGGTATGCAGTGCCTTGGCATCTTCCGCACTTTCCAAGAGATTGATGAATACTTTAAAAACAACAATATTACCAGCTATCTTGGCATGACTAAGGATCAGATGCGTCCGGGTATGCTCATCTATAAGGATATCCGTGGTACCAATGGTGTGGGAGGTCCTGATGGAATTATCAGTACTGCCGACGATCAAGTTGAGCTTTCGCATCGTGGTAACATATATGGCTTCACAATGAATGCGGGAGCAGAGTGGAAGGGACTTTCACTTTCTTTCCAGTTCCGTGCTTCTTGGGGTGGCTATACTTGCCTGCCAGGCTCATCCATTAAGTGGTCTAATCCTGAATTCCAAAACGTGCCTTCATTCTGGAATCCAGACAACATGTTTGTCTATGAGGATATCTACGATGGACAAGGTAATCTTCTTATGGCTCAAAACCGCAATGCCGCATTGCCAAACTTAGCCTATAGCAGTGTCAATGCTATCGAATCTACATTCTGGCGCATGAGTGCTGCCACCGTGCAACTAACCCGTATGACCCTTGCTTATAGTCTTCCTAAGCAGTGGGTGCGCAGTATTGGCTTGCAGAACGTAAGGTTTAATATCACCGGTCAGAACCTTATTAACTTCTACAATCCATATCCAGACCACTTTACCAGTCCTATGGCTGGCACATATGGCAACTATCCTAACTTGCGCAAGTTCACTCTGGGTGTAAATGTAACTTTCTGATGAATAAAACATATAATGAAAATGAAACTTTCTGTTAGATATATCGGTATCGGACTTGTTGCTGCTTTGGGTTTCTCTGCGTGCAGTGACAGTTTCCTTGACGACAAAAAGAATTATGATAATGTCTCACCTGACCTCTATAACTATGAGGCCGGCGTGCAGGCTCGACTTAATGACATCTATTCTTGGTGTCTTCCTGACGTGAATAATGGCGGAGGTTGGAAGTGTCCTTCAGTTGGAACCAATGATACCTTCAGTGGCTCAACCGAAGAGTATAGTGGACTGACTCAGTTCCTTGACCCTTCAAAAGAGCGTACTGCCGATGGAGGCAACCAGATAGGTGAATGGATTGAGGGGAACAAGAGCAACATTCAGGAGTCTGTATATGGTCGCATTCGTAATATCAACGATTTCCTTGCCGGTGTAGAGGCCGGAACGTGTTCTGATGAGATAAAGAACAAAGCCCTTGGACAGGGACACTTCTTCCGTGCATGGGCTTATTACTTGTTGTTCCGTATGTATGGTGGCGTGCCTGTTGTTACAGAAACTCAAGCTCCTGTTGAAGGAACGCAGAATCCGAGGCAGACTGCAAAGTTTGTCAAAGACTTTATCCTCTCCGAACTTGACCAAAGTGCCAAGCTTCTCGCTCCTTACACAATGCAGGGTGGCTGGAGTGCCGACAACTTTGGCCGTGTTACCACAGGTACTGCGTTGGCTCTTAAGGGTCGTGTCCTCCTTCTTTGGGCCAGCCCTCTGTTTAATCGTTCTAATGATGAAACCCGTTGGCAAGATGCTTACAACACAATGAAGGCCGAGAAGGACTCTATCGATGCTTGTGGCTATCATCTTTTCCAGACCACAAACAATGTTAACGGCTCCGATTTTGCCCTTCAGTTCCTGCAGCCAGGCACTAACCCCGAGGCAGTATTTGTAACACTCTACAATACTAAGGCTACAGGTGAAGGTGGCGGACTGGGCGATCAGGACAAGAACTCATCTTGGGAGCGTTGGGTACGTCCTAAGAATACCACAGGTTCGGGCCTCAATGCATCGTCGATGCTTGTCGATCTCTTCCCGATGGCTGACGGAAAGATTCCTGCAGGCACAGGAACATACACCAAACTCGAAACTTCTGAAGACACATACGATAAGGATGCGCCCTTCGTTGACCGTGATCCGCGCTTCTATCGTACGTTTGCATTCCCCGGTTTCCGCTGGGCTTACAACGGAACCGGCGCAAGTACCATCAATTCTGACTATCCCGACGTTGGCTCAAGTTACACTTTGTGGAACTATTGTTGGTATACTGCAGCTGATGCCCGCGATGATATAGAGAATTCGGATTACTATTGCGCCGACGGATTGCTCAACAACGGCAAGACTGGTGTTTATGTGCGTAAGCGTAGCGATGACTATGATGTCAATTCAAGCCCGCTCTACAACTTTGTGGCAACCTATGAGAATGGTGGCTTCTCCCATTCGGGCCAGCAGTATATGGAGATTCGCTATGCCGAAGTGCTGCTCAACCTGGCTGAGGCTGCTTGTGGAGCCAACCAACTTGCCGATGCTGTAAACTACCTTAAGCAGGTTCGTGCCCGTGCGGGATATACATCAGAGAATAATTTCGGCTTGCAGGCCAACCTTACCAGTGACCAAGCCGCTTGCATGAGTGCCATTCTCTATGAGCGTCAGATAGAGTTCGCCTACGAGGGCAAGCGCTACGAGGACATGCATCGTTGGCTTCTTTACGATGGAGGTGCCAACTTTGGCGAGATTCAAGGCGCTCCTGCCTCATGGATTCTTACCGGTTGGGGTGGCAATACGTGCACTTGGCTCGGTGTTAAGCCTCTTAACGGACAGCGTAGAGAGAATATGGTGTTCAGGGTGAATAATGATTTCAGCAACGGACTGGGTGGAGTAACCACCGCTAGCGACCCATTGGCCAATGAAACCCGTCCTGCCGGCGTTGATTTCCGCAAGACTGACATCCAGACTCAACTTGCCACCCTTGCCACATGGTACAAGAGTCACCTCGTACGCAAGACTTTGAAGGGTGATGGCTATAATTCTGACCATCAGCCTTATTACATCCATTACTTCCCAACCTACTATCTGCCCGGCTTCCCGAAGGGTGTAACTGACGATTCTCCGCAGTTGCAGCAGACAATTGGCTGGACTAATGGCACAACCAAGCAACCCGGCGATTTCGATCCATTGGCAGAATAATACAGTATCGCCACATTATATTATTAGGGGCATGGAAGACTCGGTTCTTCCATGCCCCTATTGCGTTTCTGTATTGCCTCTTTAGCTTTCGTAAAGCTATGGAATAGGGCATGGAAACAGGTGCTTTGGCCGTTTCAAACCAATGCGTTGTGATTTAAAAACTACACTTAAAATTATCATCATATTAAATTTTTCGGTACCTTTGCGGCCTGTATATAAATAAAAGAGGGTTCAATAAGGCTTTAAGTAATGTCTTGTCTTGGCGCTAATCGTCAATCATGAGAGAATTAAGTTGATTTTACTTACACTAAATATTTAACTTATGAAGAAAACTTTTACTTATCTTCTTGGCGTAGCTGCACTGCTTTCGGGTGCAGTTGGCGCAAATGCACAGTCGATTACAGTTGACAACATCAATTACAATGTAACCAATGTGCGCTCACGTACAGTATCTTTGGCTCCGAATTACAGAAGTCCTTACAAGGGCGATTTTGTAATTCCGGCACAGGTTACCGACACAACCACAAATATTACCTACACTGTTACGGCAATATCTGATTACTGTTTCGCCTCCAGTGGTCCGCAAATTACGAGCATTACCATGCCTAACACCATCAAGAGCGTTGGTGCTCAGGTGGCTCCGGGGTGCTCTGCCCTGCGCAAAGTAGTTTTTTCTGACCAGCTTGAGACCATGGGCAGCGGCGCTTTTGCCGCATGTGCTGTCCTCGACTCGGTTTATCTGCCCAACTCTCTCAAGACTTTGGGCTCGCAGGCATTCTCCAGTTGCTCCAATCTTAAGGTGGTATCCTTAGGCACAGGCATTGAGGAGATACCTATGATGTGCTTCTATGGCTCAGCCATTACAGCTGTAAATCTGCCCGATAACATCAAGACCGTCGGCAACAGTGCCTTTGGTTATTGCCGCAACCTTAAGTCAGTCCACTTTGGTAAGGGCGTTCAGACCTTGGGCGACAACCTGTTTGGCTCTTGCGATAGTCTTGCAACGCTTACCGTTGATGCCGATAATGCATATCTTACGGCACAAGACAACGTGCTCTACAATAAGGCTCAAGACACCCTTTACTTCCGTCTTGCAGCCACACCGGGCACCTCTTTCGAGGTTCCTTCAACAGTAAAGGTACTCCGTCAGTGGGCTTTTGCTGCCAATAAGCTTACCAGCATCACGCTGCCTTCAGGTCTTACAACCATCAGTCGTGCTGCTTTCGAGAGATGCCCCATCACCTCCATCAATCTCCCGGAATCGCTTGATAGCCTCGGTTTGCAGGCTTTCAACTATTGCTCCCAGCTCAAGGAGGTCGTGGTACCAAAGAATATAAAGTACTTGGCCGACCAAACCTTCTATGGATGCACATCATTGGAGCAGGTAACTCTGCCAGCATCGCTTAAGAATGTAGGCAGCTACGCCTTCAATCGTGATACAGCCTTGAAGCAGATTACGGTGAATGCGGTAACTCCTCCTACTGTAGGCTCTTCGGCTTTCGACCAAGTTGAGGTGGCTAATGTTAAGCTCGCAGTGCCCGAAGGCAGCGAAAGCCTGTACAAGGCTGCCGATGTATGGAAGGATTTCAATATCGTTGCCACTCCTACAGCAATCAATCAAGTGCGTGTTGCTGCTGCCAAGGCCGACGGAAAGATGTTCAACCTGGCCGGACAGCAGGTTAACAGCAACTACAAGGGTGTGGTAATTGTAAACGGAAAGAAACTTCTGAACAAGTAAACAATGAAATTACGCGTTATGCAAATGGCTGTACTGCTTTCCGGTACAGCTATTTTGTCTTCCTTGTCGATGCGTGCTTCCGGCTTCGAATCTGCCGGTCAGCCAAAAGCAAGAATAGCCTTGAGAGTTCTGCCCCGCAGTGCTTGCAGGCTGCAAGAGGCAAAGCCATTTGCCGTTGAGCGCACCAAGGCCTCAGGAGTATGGTACAATCGCCCCGCCGGCTCGGCTTATTTTGGCTCGTTAGTGGTAGGCAACCAGTCGTGGTACATACCCAACTACACCATTCTGCTCGTGCCGCCATTCCGTAATGTTACCTACACCAATCAGTGCACCGATAAGGATGGCTCCTACTGGTCGGTGGGAGGACAGGACGTTGCCGCTGATGACAGCCGGCTTGACGGGCAAGGCAACCTAACCATGTCATATCAGCCGGTTGACGGAACTTTCCAGCCCATGCCGCAACTCATACAGCAGAAGGACACATTCTCGCTTGGAATAGAGAACAGTCGCTTTGCCGGCAATGGCGTAACTGTTACAGGTCTGGGCAGCATGACATTCAATAATCCCACCCAAACCTACATGAGCGTGGAGGGAATGGATTATGCCTATGGGTCGATAGACATTCCCACCGACGACAAGACCTACCACATGGGAGGCCTGTTGCAGATATTCGACAAGCCCATTTCGCCCATGTGGATAAACGAAGTGGCCATGCTGGCCCTCTCAAAGAAGGACACTGCCATAGCCAAAGGGGCTACCCTTACGCTCGAAATACGGAATATTGTTACCAACAGTGGCCGCGACCTCGTGGGTGATCAGGTGCTGGCATCGCTCACTTGCGACAGCTTGTCCTACTCGTGGAAAAACAATGGCACCCTGCTCGGCAAGCTAATCTTTACTAATGATGACTTCAGGACGAACGGACTTCTGCTCAACGACAAGTTTGCTGTTGTGGTACGGGGCTTCCATAACGATGGCGTCACGGTGGGATTGCCAATACAGGCCGACTATGCAAGCGACGTAACGTCGCCCACTCAGATACTTCTCGTAGACGATAATCAGCAGGAACAGACGTTCACTGTTAACTATGGCGACGGCTTTCATGCCCCTATCGAGTTCAATGCCCTGTTTGATGGCATCAGAGTTGATACGCTTGACAACTTCAATATATTAAGAGTGAGCAGCGACGGAAAGAGCATTTACACCGACGGCACCAACGGAACAGGAGCCAATTTTGCCTTTGCCTACACAGCAAGGCAGTGGAACAATGCCGACGGTACGTCCAACTACACCATGGACCTGCCTTCTTGGGTTACCTCTGTAAAGGTAAACGACAGTTTCAGGCAGAATAGTAGCGTGTCGCCGGGGTGCGAAATGCTTCAGTTTACATGCGATCCGTTGCCCGAAGGGGTTACCGGCCGCACCGCCAAACTGTGGATAAAGGGCAAAGGTGTCACTGCCGCCAAGCCAATAATACTGCTCCAAGGCGATGCAAAACTGACCGATGGCATCGGCTGGATCACTGCTAAAGCTGCGGCCAGTCAGCGTGTCTATAACCTGAATGGGCAGCGTGTGGCCGCCAGTTATCATGGCATTGTCATTAAGAATGGCAAGAAAGTATTAGTGAAATAATCAACTTGTCGGAGTAAAACAACTCATACTGAGTGCTTTATGTTTATTGGGCGAACCCTGTATTGGGCTCGCCCTTTTTGATTTCTTGCTCTTATGTGGCTGCTTTGTTGCTGCGTCAGAGTTAACGGAGTGGCGCTTCTGGCAAATGCTCGTGGCAGTATGAGGGCGCAAAAAATTATGGTCGGCAGATGCAAACAGGCTTAACCCCATCAAAAAACACGCTGAAGACTTTTATTTCGCTTTAAAATTCAGTAACTTTGTGCTTGCTAATGTTGATTAATCATGCAGCATTTACATGTAGGAAGTGGCATTAACAGATTCTGAATTTTAGCTTCCGGCAACTCAATTTTGTGTATAGCTGAGTGGAAGCAATTACCCCCTAAACCATGAACCTTTGCCGTAAACAGATTACGGAACTCCCGTAATGTCGTTACGGCACTTCTGTAATCTCGTTACGACTGTCCCGTAATCGGATTACGAAAGCCTCGTAATCCGATTACGGGACAGTCGTAACAAAATTACGTAGGGTCCATAGTGTTTTCAGGGCATAGATATTGTGTTTTGATGGCTTACGTCGTTATTTCCGTTGATATGTTTTTGATCGGTCTTTTAAAATATAATTTTACCGATTTCATATATTGGAGAAATGACATGTTTGTGCCTTCTGAGGAGTAATCTTGTTGGTTGTGAATAGCATGTTGTTGATATCGCAGCCAGGGTAAAATGGAAATACATTCTTAAATTATATTAAATCGGTGTATGTCTATACTTCTTTATAGTGTTATAGCTTGCATATAAA
>CAZUWO010000038.1:0-22461 GCA_964623995.1 uncultured Prevotella sp.
GAATTAAGGACAGCAGCGCCAGTGAGGCTATAGTCCACGTTATTGCCATAAGATACTCACGCTTGAGGCTTATGTTCCGCTTCCAGTAACTGAGCATCAGTCCGGCCAACATTAGTATAGCCCATGCTCCCATCTCAAGGAAGAAGCGCCAGTAGTACCACCATGGCCTCACGTTGTGGCGGCTCCAGGCCCCCGATTCCTTGCCTATCACGGCCTGAACCTCAGCCTTGTGGGCCACGAGCAGGTAGATATACCACCAGCCTCCCACCACTATCGCTATGGCCACCATGAGCCAGAGCGACTTCCACTTGCCCTTCATGGTGGGTTCTGGCAGTCCTATCAGCGTTATAAGGTAAGGCAACAGCAGCGTGTAGAACGATACCGGGCCCTTGCTCAGGAACGAAAGCCCCATGAAAAGACCTGCCAACGCGAACCGCTGCCGGTAGTGATGGGATTCGTACAGGGCACGAGTAAGGTAGTATATGGCTGCCATCATGAAGGCATGGCAATATATGTCCCACGTGGCAGAGCGCCCCATGAGCACCACATTGTAGCAAGTGAGAAACACCATCACCGACACCACGGCCAGATCGTCGCGCTTCGACACGTACCTTATCATCAGAAAGAGGTACAGAGTCCACATACAGCCCATCAGTGCCGGTGCCGCACGCTGGGCGCTAAGGCTGTTGGGGCAGGTCCATTCTATGATTCCGGCCACCCACGTGGGCAGTGGCGGCTTCTCAAGCCGCAGCTCTCCGTTCATGGTAGGCACGAGCCAGTGGCCCTCTTCCACCATTTCGCGCGCGGTAACTATGTTGCGTGCCTCCATGATGTCGGTGGGTAGTGCAGCCCGATTGGCAAAAAACGTAATCAGCACAAACACAACAAGCAGCAAATAGTGTTTCTTCTTCATTTCCACTTAAATTGCATTTGGGGACAAAAGTATAAAAAACGTATTGTCCTCCAGTGTTCTTATTTTCTTCATTAGTCCCTAATGTTTCTTATTTTCCGTCAGAATCTTATTGCGGCCTCGGGCCTTGCGCTTGCAGGTGGGACCACAACGGCAAGGCCGGAGCAGTGGCTACGGCGCATGGCCCCCGTGGTTCGGGACCACGGGGGGACTATAATTAGCGTAAATAAGAATGCAGTTTGCCTCATCTGCCGAAAACTTTTTGTTGTTTACGGCTGCAAACTTACTGGCCGATTTTGTAGAAAATCTGTAATTTTATGATTTGGAAAGCGTTTTGATGTTTTTTAAATCAAAACGCAGTGGGGCCAACCGGACAGAGAGAAACTACTGCCTGAAGGCTGAGGGAACATTGCCAAGGTTCTTCTGTACGAACCTACTGAAGTATGCCGGCGATGAAAACCCGAACATGTCGGCTATCTGAGTGAACGTCAAGTCGCGCTCGTGGAGCAGCTTTCTTATATGTATCGTGGTGAAGCGGTTTATCCAGTAGTTGGCCGGAAGGCCGCTAACGCTCTTGCAAACCTCAGAAAGGTACTTGGGGGTTACGAACAACTTGTCGGCATACCACGTAACTTCACGGTGCTTAATGTAGCTTCCGTCGTTGAGCAAGCCCATGAAGCGGTCCATGATTGACGCGCTTTGCTCCGACACTGGCTCCTTATCGTCGTTCAGTTCCGATGCCCTGAAGTCGTAGTAGTCAAGGAAGAGGGCCTGCGTGCAGCAATAAATAATGTCGGCTTGAAACCGGTGGTTGTCCTGCTTGTAGCGATACTCCATGTAGTGGAAGTCCATATCCAGCCGCTCAAACTGCTCTTTGTTGAGCCGCATTATAGGGTTCTGGAACAGCGACAGGGTGCCACGAATGCCATAATTGTTTCTTGGCGTGCAGTATTCCAGATAGGGATAGGTTATGTAAATGCACTTAGCACGGAAGTCGGCCGATGGCTTCACGTCCTCAACAAGGCGCTGCACGCCCACAATCATTCCGCAATGGGCCTCGAGAGTGAACGGACGACCGTCGAAGAGGAAGTCCATCTTGCCTTCATAGCACAGTATGTGGGCCACAGTTTTGCTCATTTCCTCACTGCCAAGACGTTTCAGGTCGTGGTCTATGGTCATGTTTGATTTGTCGAAGTCCATGGTGTTGGGGGTTAAATTTGCGGCAAATTTACAAAGATTTTTCAACAACATGAATAAATAACAGCTTTTTTTGAATTGTTTTATCAGTATTATTGCCGCGCCCTAATCCCTCTTTGCCCGTGGCGTGGGGCCGCGCCGGCTTTCAGTTTCGGGCCATAAAAATTTGGAATAGCCCCTCTGTTTTTGTACCTTTGCGGTGGTTTTGCGTTCGGCCGCGGGCAACTTCTTTTACCGGTCTGAACGCTACCGCAACCCCCTCTCACTTTCGTAAACCTGTTACAGCATTCCCGTAATCGTGTTACGGCGCTTCCGTAATCGTGTTACGGCACTTCCGTAATCATGTTACGGCACTTCCGTAATCGCATTACGAGAGTCCCGTAACAGGATTACGGCAATACGTCCGCCCTGCCTACCTGTACAAGAGTGCTCGCCTAACCGCCACCAACGTGCTGCGCCGCTGCCGCCTTCAGGCCCGCATGCCGTGGTTAGAGCATACAATTAGGGCCGGCACGAGGCCGGCCCTTTCTTCATTTCTGATGCTTTCCATGCAGTAAGAATGATATGATAAGACTGGAAGTGGTTATCACTTGAGGCTTTAAGTTACTTGCCTGTGGCAAAGAACTTCCTGCCGTTTTGTATCACCAGGCCACGATAGTCGTTGCCTACACGCTGCCCACTCAGGTTGTAGCGGGGGCCGTTGGCCTGAGTTGCCTCGGCGGTGTTTACGGTATTGATGCCTGTCGTGGCTCCTTCCTCGTTCAGGACGAAGTGCCCGCCAAGCCAGTAGTACGAGCCATCGGCAGCCTTTTCTCCAAGTACCGACTTGTCGAACGTGTCGCTAATCGTAAGCTTTACGGGTGTTTCGCTTCCGGTATTGCCCAAGTTCAAGAAGGCGTTGTACTTCTTATCGTCATTGGTAATAACCTTAAGGTCGTTGTCTCCCACGTTAAGCTCGGCCATCTTGTAGCATACTCCTATGAAGCGGTCAACGTTAGAAGCGGCCGTTATCTTAAAATCGCTTATGTCTAACTTGGTAAGCTGTTCGCAGCCATAGAACATAAGTGCCATGTCTGTTACCTTCTCGGTGTTGAAATTGGTAACGTCGAGGGCGGCGAGCTTAGTGCAATTGTAGAACATTTTGGTCATTTTGGTAACGTTGGCAGTATTGAAGCTGCTTAAGTTTACTGAAGTAAGGGCCTCGCATTCCGCAAACATCTGGCTCATGTCGGTAACCTTTCCGGTGTCGAAATGGCTAAGATCGAGGGTTGTTAGCTTTTTACTGCCGGCAAACATTACATCCATGCTGACGACTTCTGAGGTGTTCAGGTTCTCCAAACCGTTTATCGACGTAAGGTTAGGCATGCTAACAAACCACCCGCGCATGGTAACCGGTCTGGCTTTGGCAAACGAAGCGTCTATCACCACAGTGGTAATGTCCTCTTTTACCTTTTCCCACGGTTGGGCTCCCTTGGTGCTTTGCACGCCGAACACGGTGGTCTCGTCAACTGCTTCCTTATTGGCGAAGGTGAAGGTAAGGGTCTTGTTGCCGTCGCTTCCGCTGAGCTTTGCCACCGGAACCTCGATGACCTCATCCAGAACAAAGCGGCCGCCAAGCCAGCTGTACGAGCCATCGGCAGCCTTTTCTCCAAGTACCGACTTGTCGAACGTGTCGTTAATCGTAAGCTTTACGGGTATTTCGCTTCCGGTATTGCCCATGCTCCCAAAGGCAATATACTTCTTATTTTCGGCAGTAATAACCTTAAAGTCGTTGCCTCCAATGTTGAGCTCGGCCATTCTGTAGCATGTTGCCATCAAGCGGTCAACGTTAGAAGCGGCCGTTATCGTGAAATTGCTTATGTCTAACTTGGTAATCTGTCCGCAGCCATAGAACATAAGTGCCATGTCTGTCACCTTTCCGGTGTTGAATTTGGTAACGTCGAGGGCGGCGAGCTTAGTGCAACCGTAGAACATTTTGGTCATTTTGGTAACGTTGGCAGTATTGAAGCTGCTTAAGTTTACTGAAGTAAGGGCCTCGCACTCTGCAAACATCTGACTCATGTCGGTAACCTTCCTGGTGTCGAAATGGCTAAGATCGAGGGCCGTTAGCTTATCACTGCCTCCAAACATGGCCGACATGTTGACGACTTCTGAGGTGTTCAGGTTTTCCAAACCGCTTATCGACGCAAGGCTATGCATGTTAGCAAACCACCCACGCATGGTAACCGGCCTGGCACTGGCAAACGAGGCGTCTATCACCACAGTGGTAATGTCGCCTTTTACCTTTCCCCACGGCTGGTCGCCCTTGGTGTCTTGCACGCCGAACACGGTGGTTCCGTCAACTGTTTCCTCGTCGGCGAAGGTGAAGGTAAGGGTCTTGTTGCCGTCGCTTCCGCTGAGCTTTGCCACCGGAACGTTGGCAGCCTTGGCGCTGAAAGGATTAGTAACAGCCATAGCAAGTGCCAATAACAGTACTGCTAACAGTCGGGGCCGCATCGGCTTGCAGCTGGGAGTTGAAATCTTTTTCATTGTTTTAAAGATTAAAGGGTTATTGTATTGATAATTAAATAAATGCGTTTATAATGCTTTTGCGCTGCAAAGTTATGCTGGAAAGACAAATACGGCCTTGCAGAAATTTAC
The DNA here is from genome assembly GCA_964623995.1 of uncultured Prevotella sp. GTDB lineage: Bacteria > Bacteroidota > Bacteroidia > Bacteroidales > Bacteroidaceae > Prevotella. The sequence goes on from CAZUWO010000038.1 coordinate 4,748, forward strand.
AAACTTCTTGCATTTCCTTACAAAAGTATTTTTCCGTATCTTGCATTTTTTTGTGTTTTCTCTTGCCAAGTGCCCATGAATACAGGCTTTGGCAGTGACAGATTTACGCATTTTAACGGCGTGTTTTTTCCGTTTCCTGTGGTCAGATTTGCGGTTTTTTCAGCTGTTTTCAGTTAGTTTTTTCCCGCAGTTCGTGCAGTTCGGTTGGTGCTCTCCGCCATTTCTGCCACTCAAAACATGCTCCTCCGCTCCCTGCGACAGGCTTTTCCGGCATGGCTTATGCCAAAATATGCGAGCAGAATACAGCTACAACCCTGCCTGAATCAATGTATTTGGGCATGCGAAATGATGCTTTCGCATCAAAGGCTCACGCATGTATGGCGGGCAGAAAGGGATGGTTTCACGAGGCTGAAGCTACGGGAATGAGGGGCAGAAGGAGTGCTTCTGACGTTGTAATCTTATAGAAAAAAGTATTTCGCTACGTAGCAAAAATATAAACTCTACGTAGCAAAATACTTTCAGCTAAGCAGAAAAATCAAGGCCGTTTTTCAGCCATGTCGGCGGAGAGCCACCGCTTCCGCACTGCCGTTATAATGCGGCAAACCGCAAAAAGCTACCTCCAGACTTGGCCATTTCGCCGAATTGTTATAAATTTGCAACCATAAAAAGGGTTAGTCAGCACAACAACCACGGCCGGCAAAAACTGTGATGAGCATCTGCTCTTATGCCCCCCACAAGGCAAGGGCATGATAAAGAGAACCGGAAACACAAAAGTTAACCATAAGACACAACTGCATGATGGAGGCAAAAACTTATTGTGTGCCGCAAGGGCCAACATAAAGAGACTTTGGTAGGTAGCACTGGATAGTCTGCCCGCCTTTTTGAGTCTATAGAGACCTATGTTAGCAGAGCAAGCATGGATTCTTCTTCGCCACTGGGATTGAAGCCATCAACCCCAGGTATAGAAAGAACGTGCCAAAGACTAAGTACCTCACCGCACAACCGCACCTAAAGCCACATGACCACAGCCGCACTGCTGCGCCCCGACAGCGATTCTCCCTGGACATACATACGCATTCACCCCGCAAAGGTGAAGCGATTCATCAGTGATTTCAAGAAAATAGAGCAGGCTTTGCCTGCCAACGCCTTCGTGCCCAACTGCTTCGTTCACCAGTCGGCAGTGTACAGGCTGGACAAAGGCAGCAAAGAGCCGCAGCCGGAGAGCATAATCACTCCCATAGGACTCATATTCCTGCAGGGCGAAATAGGCCAGACCAAGGCCTTCTTAGAGGAGCATTACGCCCAGTACCACTTGATAAACGACGTGGCCACGGGCCATACCGCCACCATAACAGCACGACAGATGGAGCCGTTCAGAACGGCAGTGGAGCTGGCTCCCGATACTATAACCTACCTTAACGACCCCATCAGCCACTTCAGCGGGCACAAAAGAATACGCATTCTGTCAGGAATACTGAAAGGACAAACCGGCTACTACGTGCGCTACAGGCGCGACCGCAAGCTGGTGGTGGGACTGGCCGGCATCACCATTGCCTATGGCGGCATACACAACGAGGCCTTCGAGTTCGTGGAATAGTCTGCACAGGCGGGCCTCAACTACAACAGCAAAAACCCTAAGCAAATGAAACAATACGACTATCTTATAGTTGGCTCAGGACTTTTCGGGGCCACCTTTGCCCACTTTGCCCACAAGCAGGGCAAGCGATGCCTTGTTATAGACAAGCGTCCACACCTGGGCGGCAACGTGTATTGCGAACAGGTGGAGGGCATAAACGTGCATAAGTACGGCGCTCACATATTCCACACGTCCAACAAGCGCGTGTGGGATTTCGTCAACTCGATAGTTCCGTTCAACCGATACACCAATTCGCCCGTGGCTAACTACAAAGGGCGGCTCTACAACCTGCCGTTCAACATGAACACTTTCTACCAAATGTGGGGCGTTACCACTCCCGAAGAGGCGCAGAAGAAGATAGACGAGCAGCGCCAAGAGGCCCTTGAGCGGATGAAAGCCGACGGAACGGCCGAGCCGCGCAACCTTGAGGAGCAGGCCATGACGCTGATAGGCCGCGACATCTACGAGCGACTAATAAAGGGATACACCGAAAAGCAATGGGGAAGGAAGTGCAACGAGCTGCCGGCCTTCATAATAAAGCGGCTCCCTGTGAGGCTTGTGTTCGACAATAATTACTTCAACGACAGCTTCCAAGGCATACCAATAGGGGGCTACAACAAGCTTATCGGCGGACTGTTGCAGGGAGTTGAGACCCGGGTAGGAGTTGATTTCTTCAGCGATCGGCCCTATTGGGAGAGCATTGCCACCAATATCGTGTACACGGGACAGATAGACGAGTACTTCGATTATAGCTTAGGCCACCTTAATTTCCGCACAGTGCGCTTCGAAACCGAAGTTATCGACAAGCCGAACTATCAAGGCAACGCCGTGGTAAACTACACAGCAAAGGACGTTCCATGGACTCGCATAATAGAACACAAGCACTTCGAGATGTTCGGCAAGCAGGTTTACGACGTTCCTCACACCGTGGTCAGCCGCGAGTATAGCACGGAGTGGCAGCCCGGAATGGAGCCTTACTACCCCGTTAACGATGACAGGAACAACAGCATTGCCGACAACTACCGCAAGCTTGCAGCCCGGCAAGAGGGCGTTATATTTGGTGGCAGGCTGGCCGAATATAAATATTACGACATGGCGCCTATAATAGAAAAGGTTATGGGCATGTTTGAGGGCCGCTGACAAGGGCGGACCCGCGATCGGGAAATGAAGCTTAGAAAGGCTGCTTATATTATTGCGGGCGTGTGGATGGCGGTGCAAGTGGCACTGCTGTTTGTACAACTCGAACCGCAAGGAGGCGACTGGGGCCACTATATACGGCTGGCCCAGAAATGCTTTGAGGCCGGAAGCTGGTACCCTATGACCGATAACATACTGCACTCCAACTATATCTTTGCTCCGGGACTGGTGAATCTGCTCATAGTTGAGGCCAAACTTACCGACAGCATCTGGGTTAACAGGTTGCTGTATCTGCTTATGAGCGCCGGATTGCTGGCCGAACTGGCCGCCATAGCGCGGAAACTGTTCTCAGAGCGGGTGGCTCTATGGACCGCTATCGTCTATTGCTTGCTTTATAGCAATCTGTTCATAACCTTGTCGGCCAATACCGAGCTGCCCTTTCTCTTCCTTTGCGTTACGGGAGTGTGGCTTGTGCTTGCCGCTGCCGGCAATGGCGCGGGGTGGAAGCTGCCGCTCAGGTGCCTCGTGGCCGGCATACTGATAGGCCTTGCCAACTGGATTAGGCCCCTGGGCGTGCTCTATCTCATAGCCATAGCACTGCTGTTGGCATTCTTTGCCGCCAAAGGGGCGCGCCTTAGGGGCATAACGGCAATGGCCTTTGGCTTTGCGCTGACGGTGGGCACCATAGGAATGGCCACCAAAATGCGCACAGGCTACTTCAACTGTCAGTCAACCACAGGCGGCTTCAACCTGATAATGACGGCCAACGACAAGGCTTTCGGCGGCGTGGACACGCGGGAGTGGGTCGACCCTACATCGACTGCATATATTAAAAACATAGAAAAGTATAACTGTTTCCAGCGAGACTCCATCTGGAAAGCCCGCTCTCTGGAGTGGATAGCCACGCATCCGCTACGCTATGCGTGGCTTTACGTGAAGAAGATGCCAATAATCCTGGCCGAGGATTCGTGGAGTGACCAGCGTGTTTTCCCTGCCGAGCAGTTCTATTATAAGTTCCGCCACGGCGAGTACAACACGCAAGAGTTCCTTGGAAAACTGTCTTTGAAGGTGGCAAAGAGCATTCCTTACTACGTGATGATGGTGCTTGCGCTGCTGGGAATGGCCACACTGCTGCGCCAAAGGGACAAGAGGGCGCGCTGGATGGGCTGTGTCTTTGCCACGGGCATGCTTCTTACGTGCCTCTTTCCGGTGCAACCACGCTACCATTACCCCTTTTTGTGGCCCATGATGATATTTGCCGCGTGGTGGTTAAATGAGAAATCGGCACCGGAAAGAGCATAATACTTTTTGCAAAACAGCATGACTGCTGTATAGCCTTATGGCCCCAACCCATGCTACACACTGCTGAAACAATGGACAAAGACACCCGAAACTTCTTCCTCTTGCTGCAATACGCCCTTGGCAACAGGGCCGAATGCCCCGTGCTTACACTCAGAGAATGGCGAAAAACGTTCAATACATGCCAGCAACAGGGCCTAACGCCCTTTGTGGGAAACGCGCTTGTAAAGGCCGGACACGTGCTAAGAGACTCTGGAAGCAAGGAACAGCAAGAGTTTACCCGCCTAATCATGCAGCTGACAGCAGTGATAATGCAGTGCGAAGCGGCCAACAGAAAGGTCAGTAGCAATGCTATCGGCGTTGTAAAGCTATTCCACAAGGCCGGATTTGAGTGCTGTCTGCTCAAGGGACAGGGCAATTCGCTGCTCTATCCCACCCCTTCGGCACGCACGCCGGGCGACATCGACCTTTGGGTAAGGAGCATTTCGCCCGACAAAAGAAAGGAAGGAGTAGACAAAGACGCACGTAGGATTATAGCCTTTGCCCGAAAGATGGACCCGAAAGCAGAGTTTGTATACCACCATGTGGAGTGTCCGCCCTATAAAGGGACACCTGTCGAGGCCCATTATCGCCCTCAGTTCATGTTCTCTCTGTGGCACAACAGCCGGCTTCAGCACTATTTCACCCGCAATTCCGACCGTCAGTTCAGCAATTTGGTGTCACTCTACGACAGCAAGGATGATGATTCCAAGATTGCTGTACCCACTGCCGAATTCAATATCGTGTTCCAGCTGAGCCACATTTTCAACCATCTGTTCCACGAAGGCATAGGCCTGCGCCAGCTCTTAGACTATTATTACGTGCTGATGCGGCTCTCCGACGATGAGAAACGGCAGGATTGGGAGCACATTCTGGACCGATTGGGGCTGCTTGGCTTAGGTAGAGCCGTGATGTGGATACTGGTAAACAGCTTCGGAATGGACCAAACAAAATGCATTGTGGCACCCGACAGTCATCGGGGCCGCTTCGTCCTGAACGAGATTATGATGGGTGGCAACTTCGGACAGTACGACAAGCGCGACCACTTTGGCCGTGGCCACGTGGGCCGAAACCTGCAACGGCTGTGGCGTGACGCACGTTTGCTGCGCTATTTCCCCACCGAGGCCATGAGCGAACCGCTCTTCCGCCTCTGGCATTTCCTATGGCGGCAGCGGCATTAAGCAGCTAACAGGCCATAACGGAAGCTGAAAGCTGAGCCCCAAACGCCAGCTACAGCACTCAAATTCACCATTCCGGCTATAGCAAACTGCCCATTAAGCAACACCTTTTTACCGCAAAAAGGCAAAAGATGCAGTGTATAGGCTGCAACTTTTCATTGATTTATGCCACGTATACACTGCATAAATCAGCAATTTTTTGCCACCTATACCCTGCATTCAGACTACCATCACGCCAAATAGGCTATTTTTTCACAGGCAGAATATTGCGCTTTCGGGGTCAGCCGTGGCCGAAATATAAAAGAGTAAACACCTTCACTTAATGTTCAGACTGAAAGATTTGATAATTCTGGGCAGCAAAAGCCAGCTGGGAAAGCTGCCAAAGGGCAAGCTGCTCATAAACACAATAAACGCGCATTCATATAATGTGGCGCGACACGACAGGCTCTTTGCCGAGGCGCTGACACAGGGCGACGTGCTCATTCCCGACGGAATGAGCATTGTAAAGGCGTGCGAATGGATAGACGCCAAGTCGAAACCGCAGGAGCGTATTGCCGGCTGGGACCTGTTCGAGTACGAGATGGGCAGGCTGAATGCTGAGCCACGGCAGGCCGGAAGGGCCAAAGTGATGTTCATGGGCAGCTCGGAGAAGACGCTGAAGCTGATACGCGAGCGTGCCGGAGAGGCTTATCCAAACCTCGACGTGGTTACTTACTCGCCGCCATACAAGCCTGAATTCACCGCCGAAGACAACCGTATGATAATTGATGCCATAAACAGCGCGCGGCCCGACCTGCTATGGATAGGCATGACGGCACCGAAACAGGAGAAGTGGACCTACAGCAACTGGGACCGGCTCAACATAGACTGCCACGTGGGAACAATAGGAGCGGTGTTCGATTTCTTTGCAGGAACCACCCGAAGGGCACCCGTCTGGTGGCAGAACCACGGACTCGAGTGGCTGTACCGGCTGATTAAGGAGCCAAAACGCATGTGGCGACGCTATATTATTGGTAACACCGTGTTTATATGGCACATAATTGGAGAACGACTATGACAAATACACAATACGAAAACTGGCTGCTCATGTGGCAGCAATACATGGATTTCATGAAGGAGAATGGCCGCCGGCCGTCAAAATACGACCCTAAGGAGCGCAAATTGGTTAACTGGTGCCGGCACAACCAGAAGCTTCGAAACCAAGAAAAGCTTACAGGCGAGCGGCTGGAGAAGATGAATCTGCTGCTCGATGAGGTGGTAAAGTATCAGCGTATTAACCAATACGCCTACACTAGCAGTGCTTTGCCAGAGCTGCAGGAGGCTGCCGAGGCTGCCAAGTCGACAAGAATGTTCTACAGGCGCACCAGAACCGTGAAGCCACGGTGGAGCAAGCCTAAAGACCTTAAGAAATAAAGGGCCAGCCGATGCCGCAGGTGGCCGACACGCTATCAGCGCCGCCGGCCGACAGTGGCTTTCATATCCTTGCCCCTACCCTGCCGGAACCACTGTCAGGGTTGCCTGCAACTAGGGCTGAATCCAGTGGCGTCACTGCCCGCAAAGAGGGCTTTGAGCCGACGATATGCCCCGCCCCACATGCTCAGCATGATGAGACGGGGATATTGCAGTGGCTAATATCACTGACCCAATGGCGCTGATGGCGGCAACTAGCCATCGGTTTCTTATTACCTTTCAAACTCTTCCACCATACCTTTATGGCCGGCCCCAGTGCCGGCCATAATTGTTTCTGCCCGCCATGGCAACAGTGGCCGAAGCCACTTCCCTGCCCTCCGCTCCCGCCATAAAACCATACAATATGGCAGTGGCAACGGTGGCCTTGCGCGCAGTCTTTCCCGTAATAGCGTTACGGAACTTCTGTAATCCGATTACGAAAGCCCCGTAACGCCGTTACGAAAGTGCCGTAATCGGATTACGGGACTGCCGTAACAGGATTACGAGGGTGCCGTAACAAAAATACGGCGGTTCCGCAATCATGTTGCGAAGCCGCCGTAAAGCAATCATTCCGCTCCTGCTACCAGTCAATAGTGTCGCGATAGTTGTCAAAATCGGGCATTCCGGTGTAGCCATATCGCCTCAACAGAGCCTTGATCCAGTCCTGCTGCTCGGGCGTAAGCACCTTCCGGCCATGCTGATAGTCGTAATAAGTGCCGTTGCCTCCAAGGTAATCCTTAATCAAATAACGCACCACCGAGGCGTCCTTTGCCTTAAGTTCGCCCAGCATGGCCTTGGTTCCGTAGGCCGCTCTTATGGTTCTGAACTCCTTGTACCACGGGCACTTGCCGTCACTACAGGCAGCACTGAGCACGGTTTGGGCGGTCTTGCGCTGCCTTGCAAGCCCTCCCGCAACGTAATGGGCACAGGTTTGGCACCTGCTACACTCACTCTGAAAGCAGAAAAGATATTCCTCGGGAATGCCGAGGCTCTCTGCCGGAATCTTGATGTTACTGATATTTATGTTCTCCATGCCCGCAAAGTTAATACATTGTGCATGCGAAATCAAGTTATTAGCTGCACCGCCTATGGCCGAAGCCACTGCCCGCGCGGAAAGAAAGGCCCTAAAAACCTTGCGCTTGGCGCAGCTTTGCGGCCTTCTTGTCGCCTCAACAGCTTCGGGTTACCGCCGCCACGGGCGTCCGGTCAGGCCTCTACGGCACTCGCGCAGGTGCATGAATCACCGCTTGTTGTGGAAAAAACGCCATTAATTTCTGCACCGGCCCAAACATGGCGGCGCAGCTTTCGGCCTTAGAAAACATTTTACTATTTTTGCAATACTATTTAAAAACTGATTCCTTAACAAACCTATTAAACCATGAAACCAATTTCAGCAAGGAAAGCTTCAGCCCTGTTGCTCGCCCTGTTTGGCTTTACGGCGGCCCTGTGGGCCACCAACGCCGGCACAACCTACACCAACGAGCCCGCCACAGTGGCTTTCTCCTTCAGTGGCAGCACCACCGACGCGGCCACGATTACACCCGATGGCGTGATGTCGGTTGCAAGTTTTAACTCCGGAACCGACTTTAAGGAGGGCAGCTCTACGGCCGACGGCATCAAGTTTGCTACCTTCTGTCTTGAAGGAGCACAAACAAGCGCTCCCGGCGAGAGCAACAAACTGGAGTGGAAGGTAAAGCCTTCGGCCGGCCTTACGTTTACTCCCACCAGGGTGAGTGCCAACATTCGCCGCTTCGGAACAGACGGAGGAGTGATTGATGTGAGGATAGTAAACGCCGAAGGCAACGAAACCACACTGGCCACGGGCCTTATTCCGCGCCGCAACAATAAGACAATGGCCACCGATGCCCATGCCGGCAAGGACAAACTGTGCGAGAGCTTCTCGCTCGAAGTGCCCGAATCGCTTGCCACAACGGGCAATCTGTCGCTCGTTTGCTATGTTTACAGTCTGGGAAACACCAAGTCAGTGGGCTTCAACAACGTGCGAATAGAAGGCAAAGTTAGCGGAACCACTATCGACGTGCCCAAATATCAGCTCACGGCCAAGGCCTCACCGGCCGCCGGAGGCACCGTAACGGTCTACCCCTCGGGCCAGGAATTCGAGTCGGGCACTGAGCTAACGCTCACCGCTACTAAGAATTTTGGCTACGAATTCACTAACTGGACCGACGCTTCGGGCACAGTGGTGTCGCAGAAGCCACGGTTCGGCTACACCATCACGGCCCCAACAGAGCTCACTGCCAACTTTCGGCAGCTCAATACCTATGCCCTCAGCTACAGTGTGGACGGTGGCGCCAACGACTACATGGTGCAACCAAGCGTGAAACCTACGGTAGTGGACGGCAAAAACATGTATGAGGAGGGCACAAAGGTTACGCTCGAGGCCCTGAGCAACGACATAATGACATTTACTAACTGGTCTACGGGCGAAACTTCGGCCGAGATTACGCTCACTATGGACGAAGACAAGGCCGTGGTGGCAAACTATTCGGCAACCGATTTCGTGGCAGCGTGGGACTTCTACCTGTCGGGCAGCAACGGCCGCAAGGCCGATTTTGCCGCCGAAGGCAACGATGCCGACCAGCTGGTGCTGCGCAACAGCAGCGGCACCACGGTGTCATGGCTCGACAAGAGCAGCGGCTCGGGCGGCTACGAGGGCCGCAACGCCGGCGTGGTGTGGCAGAACAACGCCGCCATAGGCTCATACTACTGGCAGATTAAGGTGGATGCAACCAACTTTACCAACCTGAAGGTGAAGAGCGGAATGGCATACAACTACAACGCATATAAGGTTTACAACGTAGAATACTCACTTAACGGCACCGACTGGAGCACCATAGGCAAGATAGAAATGCCTAAAGTGAAGGCCTGGACCGACTCTATCTTCGTCCTTCCCGCCGCTGCCGACAACCAGAAGAGCGTATATCTGCGCTGGATAGCCGACAAAACGTCGGCCATTGACGGCTCTAAGTCAGACTACGATGGCAATGCCATATCGCAAATCTACGTATTCGGCACGCCGAAGATACACGACGACGGCACCGCTCCGGTGCTTCTGAGTTCCATTCCGGCCGAAGGAGCCACCAATGCCTCTGCCAACGGCCAGGTGGTGCTCACGTTCGACGAGACAGTGCAGCTGGCACCGGGCGCCAAAGCCAGCCTCAGCGGCACCGCCTTGCAGGGCTCCGTGGCCGGCAAGGTTATAACTTTTGCCTACGCTAACCTCGATTATGCCACCACCTATACCTTCAACCTGCCCGCCAATACAGTGAGCGACAGGGCCGGAAACACCCTCGGCAAGCCCATAACCCTGACCTTTGCCACCATGAACAAGCCGGCTGTAAGCAAGAAACTATACGACTTCGTGATTCCGGACAACGGCTCTTTACGCGAGGCCATGGCCGCAGCTGCCGCCCGAACCGACAAGAAGGAGCGCTACCGCATATTCGTTAAGCGGGGCCAATATGTGGTTCCGGTAAACGATAAGGCCCAAGTGGCCGGCTCTGACGGCAAGAACTACAGCAGCGTGACCACGGTTCTGTCGGCCAACAACGTGTCACTGATAGGCGAAGACATGGAAACCACCGTGATAAAGAACAACGTTCCCTACGCTCTATCGGGCGGAGACTGCCCGATAGAGGGCATAGGCAAGTGCGATTTGCTGCAAATTACGGGCTCAGACACCTACATCGAGGACATAACACTGCGCAATGGAACCAACGATGGCACCGGAAGAAACCTGGCAGTGCAGGACCTTGGCAACAGGACAATATACAAAAACGTGAGCCTTCACGGCTATCAGGACACGTGGACCAGCAACAACGACCGCGCCAGATACTACTTTGAGGACGGCGTTATACGCGGACGAACCGACTATATATGCGGTAAGGGCGACGCCTTCTTCAACCACGTAACCTTCATGAATGCCGAAACGGGCGGCTACATTGCCGTGCCCTCGCGCCCGAAGAAGCATGGATGGATATTCTCTGAGTGCACAATAAGGGGCGAAAGCTCATCTAACAACGGCAACTACACCCTTGGCCGGCCTTGGGGCTCGGGCACTCCGGTGGCCCTTTGGATTAATACCACCATGATTTCGCAGCCCTCTGCCATAGGCTGGGGAGAGATGAGTGGAGGCTATCCCAAACGTTTCGCCGAGTATAACTCCATGACCAAGACCGGCACTGTTATAGATCTGAGCCACCGCAAGAAGACTTTCGGCAACGGATATAGCAACAATCCGGTGCTAACGGCTGAGGAAGCAGCCCAATACACCATTGCAACCGTGATGGGAGGCGACGACAACTGGGACCCGCAATCGCTGACAGAGCAGGCCTCAGCACCGCAAAACGTGACCCTTAGCGACACCACCCTGACCTGGGACAATAGCAACTACGCCCTGCTTTGGGCCGTTTGCAAGAACGGAAGCGTGGTTGGCTTCACCACAGAGCCGCAATACACCGTCGACGATAAGGAGGCTTCGTGGGCCGTTCGTGCTGCCAACGAGATGGGAGGACTGGGCGAAGCCACCGCCGTTTCGGTAACCGACGGCATAAGTCAGGCGGGTTCTGAGGCCGGAGCCACCGTGGTAGGCACCACGTACTACACGCTCGGCGGCATGAAAGTGCTCAAGCCCACGTGCGGAGTGAACATAGTGGTGAGCCGAATGAGCGATGGCACCGTGAGAACAAGCAAGATTGTTGCTGAATAAGAGCCATCACCACATTATTATATTATGCGCCCGACCCAAGCTAATGCCCAGGCCGGGCGCATGCTGTTATATATTTTTTTGAACACTTTGCTTTGAAGTGAGCCGCAAAATACCTAATTTTGTAATCTGAAGGTATAATTATTGCTGAACAAAGGCAACAACAGAAGGAGCAGAAACCATGATATACATAATAAGTTGCAGCGTAAGGCTGCTCGTGGCCATGGCCCTTGGCGGGCTGATAGGACTGGAACGGGAGTACAGATCAAAGGATGCTGGCTTCCGTACCCACTTTCTGGTGGCTCTGGGAGCCGCTCTCTTCACCCTGTTATCGGTATATGGCTTTGAGGGAGTTAAGGATACGTCGCGTGTTGCCGCACAAGTGGTGTCGGGAATAGGCTTCCTCGGTGCCGGCCTCATAGTGTTTCAGCGCAACGTTGTACGCGGACTGACCACCGCTGCGGGCCTATGGGTGACGGCCGCAGTGGGCATGGCGTGTGGCGTTGGCCATTTCTTCCTTGCCGTTTTCGTTACCCTTCTGGTGCTTGTGGGACTTGAAGTGCTGGGCAAGTTTGTGCATAGGGCCGGCACGTCGAGCCTGCAAATATCGTTCACTTCGGCCTCAAGGGAGGATGCTCTGCGTGCCGTTGACGAGCTGAGGAGCCACGCCGAGCGCGTGTTTGCTTACGAAATGAAGAGCAAACACGCCTCAAGGGGCGACATGTATGAGGTGCAGATGGAGGTGAGAATGCGCCATTCGATGTCAGATAATAAGGTTATCGACATTCTGCGCGACATGGACGACGTGGCCGTGGCGGCTATGGAGTAAGGCCGAAGGAATCCATCAGCGGCGCCGACCCGTGTCGTAGACGAAGTGGGAGAATAGGGCCGTGCCCTTGTCGGCCCTGGTATTATAGCAGTAAAGCGCCACCCTCACTCCCTTCCAGAAGCCCGAACGGGCCGTGAAGTCGGCCACAAGCGGCTGCCAAGGCTCGTTGCCCACACGGTAACTGAGGCTGTAATGGCCCAGCTGAGGCTTGATGCCGATGCGCAAATCTATGCTTTCAGTACCGCCAGGAAGGGGCTTCGTGGCCACGATGGTATCCTCTTTTGACGCATAAATGAAGTTTTCGCCCTTGCTGTTCTGGCTTATTCCTATCTGGTTATTTACCTTACCCATGAGCGCAAGGCCACATTTCATGTGCTTTTCGAGCTGACTCAAGCTGACCGTAACTTCGGCATGACCGCCGTAACCCATAGTTTTCTGGGTGAGAGTGTTGCGGGCCAGCTTGAAGTTAGGAGCCTTAAGGGCATGCAGAGTCAGGTGTCCGGCATTCTCGGTGAGCGACCATTTGCCGTCGGCAGGATTGTGGTTGAACTGCCATACGGGTGACAGAATGGCCGAATTGAAGTTGTCTGAGGTCTGAATTGTGTCGCTTGCGGTTGCCGTTATGTCAGGTTTCTGCCACACGTAGACAGGCTCTCCCACTCCGTTGCCGTCGATATCGACACCCATTAGCGGCCAGTCGTCGACCCAACGCATGGGCTCTAAGTGGACCACACGGCCCAAAGGAGACTTCTCTTGGAAATGAAGGAACCACCACTGTCCGTCAGGCGTGTCGACCATTGCGCCCTGATGAGGTCCGTTTACCGCCGTACTACCCTGCTCGAGCACCACCTTCCGCTCGTAGGGACCATAGATAGAGCGTGACCTTAGGGCCGTTTGCCAGCCCTGACCTACGCCCCCTTCGGGTATGCAAAGATAGTACCAGCCGTGCCGTTTATAGAATTTCGTACCCTCGGCCACGGGCCCTTGATAGACTGTGGTGCCGCTATCGAGAAGCCGTTTGCCGTCGGCGCTCATGCGGTGCACTATTATCGGGCCCGCCCCATGCACGCTATGGCCAAGGTAGGCCTGCCCGTCCTCGTCCCAGAAGGGGCACGGGTCTTCCCACTTCTCTACCTTCTGCACCAGCGTTAGCGGCTCCCATGGCCCCTCGGCACGGCTCGACTTGGTCATGAACAGGCCTTCATGGGGAGTGCAAAAATACACATAGAACTCGCCGTTGTGGTATCTCAGCGACGGCGCCCATGAACCTCCGGCGTAGCGTGAATTGCTATCGTAGGCTGGAAAGTCGAGACGGTGATAGAGTTGGGCCACGACGCGCCAGTTGACGAGGTCGTGGCTCTCAAGAATCTGCATGCCAATAAAGTGGAAATCTGATGCCACCATGTAGTACTTGTTGCCCACACGTATGGCGTCGGGGTCGCTATAGTCGGCCGGAAGTATAGGATTAACGTAGGTTCCATTGCCCTGATCGCCCCATGGACGGAAGCTTTCTTGAGCTGAAATGTTTGTAGTAAAGGCGCAAAGCAACAATAGCGCCGCGGTTTTTAGTTTCATAGTTTAGGTTTTATTATAATTAATGTGGGAGCCGGACCGGCGGTTCGGAGTCTTGAAAAAACGCAGAGGGCACACTCAGCATGTGCCCTCTGCGGCTTGGTATTGTTGAAAGGAGGGCTCAGCGCAGGGTCAGATTTTCTCGGCGAAAGCCTTACCATAGTCCTCACATTCCTTAAGATGGTCGGCATCGGGGACCCAAAGCTGGCGTATGCCATCATCGACAACGTCGAATCCTCCGGCCTTAAGCTCCTCTGTTATCTTCTTTGGCGCGTCGCCGCTCCAGCCATAACTGCCGAAGGCAGCAGCCTTCTTGTTCTTGAATTTAAGGCCTTTTGCCATCTCGAGTATGCCGGCTATGGCGTAGCTATAGCCGTAATTGATGGTAGGAGAGCCCACAAGAATGGCCTTGGAGCGGAATATCTCGGTCAGGATGTCGTTCTTGTCGTCCTTCACGGCATTCATAAGCTTAACCCTTATGTCAGCATTGGCCTCACGAATGCCACGGGCTATGGCCTCAGCCATTAGGCGAGTGGACTGCCACATGGTATCATAGACGATGGTGATTTGGTTCTCCTGGTATGGCTCAGACCACTGTTGGTACTTCTGTATTATAAGTTCCGGATTCTTGCGCCATATAAGTCCGTGGCTCGGAGCTATCATCTTGATGGGCAGCCCCATCTTGATTATTTCGGCAAGCTTGCGCTTTGCCATCATGGCATAGGGGTTAATTATGTTCACCCAGTACTTTTCGGCCTCATACAAGAGCTCATCAAGGTTGGCGGTATCGTCGTAGAGCGACTCTGAAGCATAGTGCTGGCCGAATCCGTCGTTAGAGAACAGAATCTGGTCGGTGTCCAAGTAGGTGAACATAGTGTCGGGCCAGTGCAGCATAGGTGCCTCAATGAAAGTCAGAGTAGACTTGCCGAGGCTGAGCTTATCGCCCGTCTTAACGTTAACAAAGTTCCAATCCTCGTGGTAATGGCCACGAAGTATGGCCTCGCCCTTCTTGGTGCAGTAGATGGGAGTGCCCGGTATTTCGCGCATAAGCTCTGGCAACGAGCCGCTGTGGTCCACCTCGTTGTGGTTCATAACAATGTAATCAATCTTGCTCAGGTCTATGTCCTGCTTCAGACGGCTTACAAACTCCTTGTCGTAAGGGCGCCAAACGGTGTCGATAAGCACTGTTTTCTCGTCCTGAACGAGGTATGAATTGTAGCTCGACCCACGATTGGTTGACAGCTCATCGCCATGAAAGCGCTTCAGTTCCCAATCGATTTTGCCCACCCAACTTACGTGGTCGGTTATTTTCTTTGCCATATAACTTAATAATGTTTTTGTTATTTCACTGGCTGCAAAGTTACTGTAAATATTCCAATTTTTTACATTCGGAATTTATAATTAATTCTAATTAATTGTTTTTGCCATGTGATGGCATGCGGTTTGCATTCACTACAGTGTAGTCTCATAATGTTTGAGTATTGCAAAACAAAGAGAATCATTAACTTTAGGTATTGCACAGGCACTATTAAAAAGATACCTTTGCAGTCAGAAATTATTAAAATCACACAATCATGAAAATTGAGAAAGTACATGCAAGAGAGATTCTAGATTCAAGAGGCAATCCTACAGTGGAGGTAGAAGTAACACTTGACAATGGCGTAATGGGCAGAGCAAGTGTTCCATCGGGTGCTTCTACAGGCGAGAATGAGGCTCTGGAGCTCCGCGATGGCGACAAGAACCGCTTTGGCGGCAAGGGCGTTCTCAAGGCTGTAGATAATGTAAACAACATTATTGCTCCTGCTCTGACAGGCTGGAACGTGCTGGAGCAGCGCAAGATAGATTACAAAATGCTGGCCCTTGACGGCACTCCCACAAAGTCGAAGCTTGGTGCCAACGCCATTCTTGGTGTGAGTCTGGCCGTTGCTCATACGGCAGCAAAGGCTCTTGGCTTACCTCTCTATCGCTATTTGGGCGGAGTCAACACTTACGTTATGCCCATTCCGATGATGAATATCATCAATGGCGGCGCTCATTCCTCTGCTCCTATCGCCTTTCAGGAGTTCATGATTCAGCCGCGCAACTTCAAATCGGAGCGCGAAGCCATACGTTGCGGAGCCGAAGTGTTCCATGCGCTGGGCAAGTTGCTTAAGAAACGCGGTCTGTCAACGGCCGTTGGCGACGAGGGTGGCTACGCTCCTGAGCTCAATGGCATTGATGACGCACTGGAGAGCATATGCCAGGCCATCAAGGATGCAGGCTACGAGCCGGGCAAAGACGTGACAATAGCCATGGACTGCGCCGCTTCGGAGTTTGCAACACAGAAGGACGGCAAGTGGTACTATAACTATAAGCAGCTCAATAACGGCATGCCGAAGGATCCGAACGGCAAGGAATTCAGCGACGAAGAGCAGATAAAATACCTTGAAGAGCTTGTAAACAAGTATCCCATAGCTTCTATCGAGGACGGACTCGACGAGAACGACTGGGAAGGCTGGGTGAAACTGACCAACGCTCTGGGCAAGAAGGTGCAGCTGGTAGGCGACGACCTGTTCGTGACCAATACCAAATTCCTTGAGAAAGGCATAAAGATGGGCGCCGCAAACGCCATACTTATAAAGGTGAACCAGATTGGTTCGCTCACCGAAACCATGGAAGCCATCGAGATGGCCCACCGCCATGGCTACGCAACTGTTACGAGTCACCGCTCTGGTGAGACCGAAGACACGACCATAGCCGATATAGCCGTGGCCACGAACAGCGGACAAATAAAGACCGGTTCGATGAGCAGGACAGACCGTATTGCCAAATACAACCAGCTGATTCGTATAGAAGAAGAGCTTGGCGACTCTGCCCGCTACGGCTACACCAAGCTGAAATAAGACGGAATCTAATAATAATTAAATAACATATTATGAGCAAGACATTAGTAGTTTACGGTTCTTCAACCGGCACATGCGAAGGAATCGCCAATACAATAGGTGAGAAACTGGGCGCAGAAGTAGTCAACATAAGCGACCTTACTAAGGAACAGGCCGAAGGTGCCGATAATCTCATACTCGGAACCTCTACATGGGGCGCCGGCGATATGCAGGATGACTGGTACGATGGCCTTGACATGCTGAAGGGCTGCAACCTTGAGGGCAAGAAGATTGCATTGTTTGGCTGCGGCGACAGCGAGGGTTACAGCGACACTTTCTGCGGCGGAATGCACGAAATATATGACGGATTGCAGGGCAAGGGCGCTACGTTCATCGGCCAGGTTCCTACAGACGGCTACACATTCGACGACAGTCCAGCCGTTCAGGACGGCAAGTTCGAGGGCTTGGCTCTTGACGAGGACAACGAGAGTGATAAGACAGAAGAGCGCATTGATGCCTGGATTGCAGACATCAAGCCACAGCTCTAAATCATATTAGTAGGTACTTATTGTCTTAAAGGCATCTTTTCGGGCAATCCGGAAGGGTGCCTTTTATTGTTTACAGAGGCTCATTGCGGGGCTGCTGTCAGCAAGCAAGTTGCATGAAACCTTGAAAATTCACTAACCTTATAGCCCAGACTGCAAATTGACTTGTTGAGAAACAGAGGCTGTTATGGCCTTCACTGCCACACGGTATAAAAAATAAGAGGGGTAAAATTTGCTGTTGCTAAAACCTAATGGAACTGAAGCCATACCACGCTGTGGAGCCAACGCCGCGGTTACAAAAACGGCATGAAAACAATGTCATACTCCAGTAATGCCGTGATAGCACTCCCGTAATCGCATTACGGAAGCCCCGTAACCTCGTTACGGAAGTTCCGTAATAACGTTACGAAAGTTCCGTAATAACGTTACGAAAGTCCCGTAAT
>CAZUWO010000039.1:0-10214 GCA_964623995.1 uncultured Prevotella sp.
TGGCAGAGCAGTGCATGCTGGCAATGCCACGAAGTGGGAGGAAGTAGTTCTGCATAGAGAACATGCCCTTCTTCATTTCGCCACCATACCATGTGTTAAGGATAACCTGCTCCTTGCTTGTTACGTTGAAGACAACGGCAGTCTCTGAGTGCAGACCCAGCTCTTTCCAGTTGTCAACCTTAGCCTTTGAAGCATTGTATACAATGAAATCAGGCTCCTGTTCGAAGTCAGCTTCTGTCTTAGGACGGATGAACATGTTGGTCACAAAGTGAGCTTGCCATGCCACCTCCATGATGAAGCGAACCTTCATGCGGGTGTCGCGGTGTGTGCCACAGAAGCCATCAACCACGTAGAGCTTCTTATTGCTCAGTTCTTCCTGTGCAAGCTTCTTAACAGCCTTCCAAGTCTCCTTGCTGGCACGGTGGTTATCGTTGTGGTATTCCTCGCTATCCCACCATACAGTGTCGTGAGAGTTCTCGTCATCAACGATGAATTTATCCTTAGGTGAGCGTCCTGTGTAGATGCCAGTCATTACGTTCAGTGCGCCAAGCTCGGTCTCCTGAGCCTTGTCATAGCCGGTCAGACCTGGCTTTGTCTCCTCATTGAAGAGCACTTCATAACTTGGGTTGTAGAGAACTTCGGCTGTTCCGGTCTGGATGCCGTAGCTGGCCAATACTGATTTATCAAACTTTGCCATTTTATAAATGATATTTAGTTAGAATTTCTTTGGTGCAAAAGTACCTAAATTATGACTTACTGCCAACCAAAAGGCAATTAAATTAGGTTTCAAAAGTTTGTTTTAGGGTTAAAATAATGTAAAATGCAAGGTGCTGATTGCTTTTTGTAAAACGTGGTTAGCAAAATAAATGTTAGTTTTTTGTACTTTTGTACGATTTAAAACGAAAAATCTAATGAACGTAATCAACCTTTCCGACCACAATTCTATTATAAATCAGTACCTTGCCGAGATTCGTGATGTTGATTATCAGCGTAATAGGCTGCTCTTTCGCAACAACATTCAGCGCATAGGTGAATTTGAAGCTTTCGAGATATCGAAGACTTTAAGCTACGAACCCAAGGATGTGATTACTCCGTTGGGTACTGCCAAGGTGCAAGTGCCAACAGACGAAATAGTATTGGCAACGATATTCCGTGCCGGTCTGCCTTTCCATAATGGTTTTCTCAATGTTTTTGACCACGCCGGCAATGCTTTCGTGTCGGCTTACCGTAAGTATACAGATGAGGAACACCATCATGTGGGCATACATGTGGAGTATCTGGCCACGCCAAACATTGATGGCAAGACGCTGATAATAGCCGATCCGATGCTTGCTACCGGAGGAAGCATGGAGCTTGGCTATAAAGCTTTCGCAACGAAGGGCACTCCACGACACATCCATGTGTGCTGTGTGATAGCCACCCCAGAGGGTATTGAGCATATAAAGAGCACACTGCCAGCTGACAATACCACTATTTGGTGTGCGGCGGTAGACCCTGGCTTGAACGAGAATCAGTATATAGTGCCTGGCTTTGGCGATGCGGGTGACTTGTGCTACGGTGGTAAGCTTTGATAATACAATTATAATGAAGAGCCAAGACCTATGCTTTTAATGCTGCGTCTTGGCTCTTTAGCATGTCTAAACATATGGTTTCTGTTATTCAAACATATGCTATAGGATTCTTTAATACTTAATGTGGCTTGCGGAAGAAGTCTAAGCCGTAACTCTGCCGGCCTTTACTTCCTTCTTGATGTGGCGGTAAAGGAAATACATTGCCGGTATTAAGAACAAGTCGGCAGCCACCCATGCCATCGGGTCGGCATAGCAAACGCCAAGCCAAGCCAGGGAAGGCACAACCCAAAGACTAACTGCTGTACGCGCAAGCATTTCCATTACGCCCGAAAGCATGGAGAGATTGCTGTATCCAAGTCCTTGAATGCTGTAGCGAAGTATGGTAAGCACACCTAATACAGGGTAGAACCAGTTGCTGATACGCATAAGCATGGCTGCGTTGCGCACCACTTCTTCTTCGCCTGAATTGACGAATATGCGCATCATGTCGTCGGCAAAGGGGTATATTATAATAACTGTGAACACAAAGTAAATCAGCATTATTTTAACAGCCGACTTTAGTCCGAGTTTTATTCTGTCCAGTTTCAAGGCCCCAATATTCTGTCCGCAGTAGGTTGCCATTGCCACTCCGATGTTTTCAAGCACGCAAGTGAATAGGTATTTTATGCGCATTGCAGCAGTAAACGAAGCCACATATACGGTGCCGAGGGCATTGTTTGCGCTTTGAAGCATTATTATGCCTATGCCTGTAATGGAGAATTGCAATCCCATGGGCACCCCGTTATTAAGCAATATTGATATTCGCTTGTTGTCATAGCGTCGCTCATCGCCTTTGGGAATAAGAATGTTCATTCGCCGTTTTATATATATCCAGCAGAGCAATGACGATAAAGCCTGAGCCAACAGTGTGGCTATGCCAGCTCCTTCAACGCCCATGCCGAGGATAAGTATAAGCAATACGTCGAGCAAAATGTTTATAACAGATGAGAATATCAGAAAGTAGAAAGGCTGTTTGGAGTTACCCAAAGCCCTAATCTGTCCGGAAAGCAAATTATAAAATATAATGAACGGGATGGAAAGAAACTGCAAGAAAAGAAAGATGTAGGCATCGTTGAATATTTCTTTTGGCGTATTTATCATGTGGAGGATTCGTTCGCAGAGCACGCATGACAGCAACGTTATGACCAAGGCAAAGACAAAACCTATCCGATAGGAATTACTGACGTATGAACGCATCTTTTTGTAATCCTTGGCACCGAAAGCTTGGGCTATAGGAATGGCGAACCCGGCACAGGAACCATTGCAAAAGCCAAGTATTATGAACGTTACAGAGGTGGAAGCACCTACGGCCGCAAGTGCGTCTACACCAATCCAGCGACCCACTATCACAGCATCTATAATCTGATACATTTGCTGGAGGATGTAGCCAAGAATCAGAGGGAGAGCAAATCTCACTATGTCGCGAGTGGGATTGCCTTCCGTCATATCGTTTATGTTACTCATATTTATTTACAATATTATACGTGCAAAAGTAGAAAGTTTTTGTGATACAAAGAGCTTGTTGGCATTTTTTTAAGCCAATAATTCAAAAGTTGCAGCATTTATTGTTACAAATCAAGTCTCGGACCGTCTAATAATTACTAACTTGTAAGCTTAATTTATAAACAAACCAAATTTCGAATGAAAGACGCAAAAGGAAAATGGGCCGTCGGCTCACGTATGCTTGCTGCATCGTTGACGGCCGTGGCGTTTGCCGTTTGCCTGCCTCAGCATGCCTTTGCCGCATCTCCGCGGCAGGAATTGCAGCAGCAATCGGGCAAAGTGAGTGGACATGTTGTTGACGAACACGGTGAGCCAATGATTGGTGTGACCATCCGTGGGGCCAACGGAGCAATGGCAGTGACTGACATTGACGGTAATTACACGATTCAAGTGCCGGCCGGTACGCAGCTCACAATGTCGTATGCTGGATACAAAGACAAGAAAATCAAGGCAGGAGGTACCACATCTCTCGAGCCTGATGTGCTGGGACTTGATGATGTTGTGGTCGTTGGTTACGGTACACAGCGCAAACGCGACCTCACCGGATCTATCTCTTCGGTAAAGAGTGATGAGATTGTTAAGACTCCTACTGTAAATCTTATGGAGTCGGTTCAGGGTAAAGTGGCCGGCTTTGATATTACTCAGACAGAAGGTACTCTCGGTGCAAGCCTCAAAATGACGCTTCGCGGTAACCGTTCCATCTATGGCGACAACAATCCACTGGTGATAATTGACGGTATGGAGGGCAGTTTTGAGCAGCTGAACCCCAATGATATCGCATCGATAGAGGTGCTTAAGGATGCTTCTTCTACTGCTATCTATGGTGCAGCCGGTGCAAATGGTGTTATCATTATTACTACAAAGACTCCTGATAAAGGCAGACTTAATGTCAATTTTGATGGCTATGTGGGTGTGAACACGGTAACAGACTTCCCGGAAATCAATACTGGCGAAAAGTATATCAACTTCCGTCGCGAGGCACAAAAGACCGCTGGCCGTTGGAACTCGGCAGCTGACGATGCCAATCTGTTCCCAAGCTACATGCAGGACCTTATTAATAATAATCAGTGGGTGGACTGGTACGACCTTGCTACGCATACAGGATTCACCCAGAATTACAATATCTCGACCAGCTTTGCCAATGATCGTGTGAGCAGCTTTGTATCTTTGGGCTACAATGACCGTGAAGGACTTATCAAAGGTGAAGAGTTGAAGCGTTATTCAGCACGTGCTAAGTTCGACGTAAGGCCTAATCGCTATGTCAACTATGGTCTTAACCTTTATGCAGCTTATCAAGATTACGATGCACGTGGTACCCGTATATGGAACCGTATCATCTGTACTCCACCACTTGGCACACCATACAATGAAGACGGAACGCTCAATCTGTATCCTGTAGGTGGCAATACTGGTGATATAAACCCATTGGCTGATAATGCTCCTGGTGAATATGTACACAACCAGAAGTTGCTTTTGGTTCAGCCACAGGCATATGTTGAGATTAAGCCGGTAAATGGCTTGAGCTTCAAGAGTGTGCTTGGAGGTAACTTCTCTAATTTGAAGGGTGGCTATTTCACTGGCAACAACTCTTTCAATGGACTGCAAACAGGTTCTAAGGCCGAGACTCCAAACACCTTTACTTATAACTATGAATGGCAGAATATATTGACATACAAGTTCAAGATAGGTGAAGATCACGACTTTACCCTTACGGGTGTTACCGATTGGGAGAAGAAACGCACTGAGACTTCTGACGCTATAGCCAATACATTCGACACTACAAGCTATTCGTATCACAACCTTGGTGCTGCAACAAGCACTCCACAAGTTTCTTCAGGTTATGTTCAGAGCCAGAAGATGTCGTATGTTGCACGTATCAACTACAGTTATTTGGGCCGCTATTTGCTCACTCTTAGTGGACGTTGGGATGGCTCTTCAATGCTTGCTGAAGGCAATAAGTGGGACTTTTTCCCTGCAGCCGCAGCCGCATGGCGCATCAGTGATGAGCCTTGGATGAAGAGTACACAAAACTGGCTCAGCAATTTGAAGTTGCGTTTGTCATATGGTGTAACAGGAAATGCAGGTGCAGCTGAGTACGCAACCATGGCAACCAGCCGTACGGGAATCATCGGTTTCCAAGACAATGGTGAGGCTTACAGCACCTACGGACGCAATGTTGCTAACCTTAATCTTGGTTGGGAGAAATCAACTATGGTTGACGTTGGTCTCGATATCGGTCTCTTCAACGGTCGTGTTGACATCGTAGCAGACTGGTATAGCACACATACCCGCGATCTTCTTTTCCAGCGCAGCCTTCCTTATGCACTTGGAGGCTCCAACGCCAGCAACTTTATCATGTGGGATAACGTTGGTAAGACAAAGAATACCGGTTTCGAACTTGCTGTAACAGGCCACATTTTCAATACCAAAGACTTTAAGTGGGATGCCAATTTGACATTTGCCACCAACAAGGAAAAAGTGGTAAGAACCACTTCTGACAGTCCATTGCAGTTCGATGGCTATCAGTATTTGATACCAGGAGAGCCTGTTCACACATACTATCTCTATAAGTATGCTGGTATTTGGGGCGAGTCTGAAGCTGATGAAGCTGCAAAATATGGTGCCAAACCTGGACAGATAAAGGTTAAGGACGTTGATAACAATGGCAAGATTGATGCCAACGACTATGAGGTTATTGGCCATGCAGATCCGGATTGGACAGGTAGCCTTACCAATACGTTCTATTATAAAGGCTTTGACCTCAGTGTTCAGATGATAGCACGTTGGGGATGGACTATTCCTTATGGACTTACAGGATGGTATAGACTTGATGGTATTTCACCGTCTCCGTCGGTTTGCGACTACTGGACACCGGAAAACCAAGGTGCACGTTATCCTCAGCCCAACGCTGACAGCTCTCAGGATCCATACCAAGCTAACAGTTCCATCGACTATTATGATGGTTCTTACCTTAAAATCAAGAATATCACACTTGGATATACATTCCCCAAGCAGCTTATCAGCAAGATACACCTTAGCAACTTGCGTCTATACTTCACGGCCAGCAATCCATTCATTTTTGCAAAGAGCAAATATCTGAAGAACTATGACCTGGAGAAGGGTGGCAATGACGACGATGCGCCACTGGCAAAGCAGTTCGTCTTTGGTGTAAACATTTCATTCTAATATAATTATTAAAGCAAAAAACGATGAAAACATATCATATATTGTTGGCGGCTGTCGTTGGAGCGATGACGCTGCAGGGGTGCAGTCTCGACGAGGAAAACCCGTCTGCCATCACCACTGACCAGGAATGGAGCACCGCGGCCGGTTATGAGAAACTGATAAACGGATGCTATTTCGACCTTGTACGTACCACTTACGGACAAGCAGAGGATACTTACATAATGACATCTGAGGCTGGTACCGATATCTGGCAGGATGTTCGAGGTGGTAGTAACGGCAACTGGAGCAAGGTTCTCACATACCCTAACGATTTCGGAGCTAACGTTTACATGTTCCAAGAAGGCTATAACAGTCTTTATAGCACTGTAAACACCTGCAATGCTGCAATCGCTTATGCCAGCAAAGTGGCTGGTCTGACTCCTGAACAGGCCAATGCATACGCTGCTGAGGCTCATTTCCTCAGAGCTCATGCACTGTTCAATATCGTGGAATATTGGGGAGGCAAGTATCTGCCCACTGAACCTACTTCTACTCCTATTACAAGTCTGCCGCTGAGTAGCATCAATGACTTCTACAAAGTAATATTCTCCGACCTTGAATTTGCTGAGCAGAATCTACCGGTAACACAAAGTGTGCGTGGTCATGTAACTCGTGCTGCTGCATATCACCTTATGGCTAAGGCCGCTTTGACCTACAGTACCTACACAGACGGACTTGGTGGAGCCACAGCTCTTTCTGCAGATGAGAGCAATCAGTACCTCCAGAAGGCCAAGGAAGCAGCAGATTACCTTATCAATAATCAAGCTGCGCTGGGCGTGAGTCTATATGATACTCCGGCTGAAGTGTTTGCAGATGAGAACAATAAGACCAATAAGGAGGCCTTGTTTGTCATTACTCACTCTTCCATCACAGCTTATAACCCACGTGGTAACTACTTCAACCGTTCATGGAAACACTGGGATGCTTACAACAACAGCAACAGTGGAGTCTATCTTGAGGGTATTACTCCAAGCTATAAGACTGAGATCAACGGCGTAGAGACACACAAGTTGGCTAAAGGTAACTGCTATATGGCTCCTTCTAAGTATATGCTTGAACTTTACGGACAGAAGGATACACGCTACGAAGGCTTCTTCTTTGATACTTATTACATCAATAAGCCCAACAGCGGTAACTATTATTCGTGGACTGAAAGCGATGCCAAGATATGGGGACTCAACCAAAGTCGTGTTGGCAACTCAGCCTACAATATCGGCATAGGTGATACTGCTATCTATCTTTCCCTGCGCAAGACCTACTCGCAGGATCAGAAAGATGCCAGCCGTTACGCCATCTACAATGTGCTCGACAACTATAAAGACGAGACCAACCCTGGTAAAATCTATCCAAGTCTGCGTAAGAACAACAACCCATCTCTCTATGCCGGCACCAATGCCTCTAAGCCTTATTCATCAGGCGACTGCATTATCTATCGCTTGGCTGAGACCTATCTGCTCAGCGCAGAAATCTATTGGCGCCTTGGTGACAACAAAACTGCAGCCGATATGGTTAATGTTATCCGCAATCGTGCATGCAAGAACCACGACCACTCAATGGATGTGTCGGCTGCTGACATCAATCAGGACTTCCTTCTCGATGAGGATGCCCGTGAGTTGATAGGCGAATGGCAGCGCTGGCAGACTCTAAAGCGCTTCCGTGCTTTTGAAACTCGCCTGCCAAAGTGCAACCCGCAGATTACAAGCTTTAAGAAAGAGTATTACTTCCGTCCTGTTCAGACATCGGAAATATTGCTCATCGACAACGACGCAGAATATCAGAACCCAGGCTATTAAGCCTTAACCATACACGCAGAAAGGCGACCGCCAGCATGGCGATTGCCTTTCTGCGCTTTTGATATTATCAGTTTTAACCTCTAAACCATACAAAATGACTACCAGACAAAAACTTTTAATCTTGCTTTTGGCGGCATTGCCACTTGCGGTAGTGGCCCAACAGCACGATGTTACCATCAGGGCGTGGCAGTTTAAGGCGGGAGGAAACATGGACGCTAAGGCCGATTCGGCCGGCACTCTCCATTTTGTTGTTTCCCAGAAGTCTCAACCAGTGGCCAATCAGTGCGGAGTTCATCAAGACAAAGAGTCGGCATTGATAGGTCCTAAGGCCGATGTGCCGTTCTTTAATGTGCAATTTGCCTTGCCGGTGCCGCCCGCTTATACCAAGAAAGAATGCGCCGCGCTCACAGGTATCGACTTTGGAGTCTACCATCACAATCATTCCCCAGGCTTTGAGATGTTGGACAACGGCGACGCATTGGCTGTTTACTTCTCGTCTCCACGTGGAAAGTCGGAAAATGACACTGCTACCACATTCGTACAGGCACGCCTTCGCCATGGCTCTTTGGATTGGGACATGCCGGAAGTATTCTTTTCTACCGACAATTATAATGATCAGAGTGGTCTGTTGTGGAATGACAACGGCCGGATTTGGTTCTTTGGCGGCGGACGGAAAATCTCCGACTATGTGCCTTTCCGTATAGCGCAGTCTGATGATAATGGTGCCACGTGGCGATTCTCTGTTCCCAAGCTCCCAACTCCGGCAACAGACTGCACACCACAGCCCATAACAAATGCCTTTCGCGGTGCCGACGGAGCCATATACATGGCCATGGATGCCGACGGAAGTGAGAGTTTCCTGTGGCGTAGTGCCGATAATGGCGTTACTTGGACCGATACTGGCGGACGGACAGGTGGCCGCCACTCCACAATAGTACCTATAGACGATCGCGGTGGACTCCTTTCCATAGGCGGAAAGAATGCCAATGTGGACGGATGGACACCTATGAACGTCTCTCATGACTATGGTAAGACGTGGTCGAAGAGCCAAGCCATCCACTTCCCACAGCTTGGTAGTGGTCAGCGTCCCTGTATGATCAGACTCAAGAGTGGTGCCCTTTGCTTTATCAGTGACGGCTATCTGATGAAGCATAAGATAGCTCCTCCTGCTGATTGGGGCCATAGCTACAATGCTTTTGTGGCTCTTTCGCGCGACAATGGTAAGACTTGGCACGTGAAGACACTGCCTGTGGGGCTCGAATGTGATGGTCGGCCACCTTATTCCACGCTTGGCTACTCCACTGTACGCCAGTCCCCCGATGGGTTAATACACATTCTGACCACCAAGAGCGTGCCAGGACTCCACTATGAGTTCAATGAGGCTTGGGTCTATTCCTCTGAAGGCGACATGGTTCCTGAACTTCAGCCCAAAGGAAGTAAGCGAAGCTACAGCGAGAGCTATCCCAATGGCAAGAAAAAGAGCAAGTGGCAGGCTAAGATATGTGCCGACGGACGCTATCTGCTCGACGGTAAGACCACCGATTGGTGGGACAACGGACAGAAGCAACATGAGGTAACCTACAGCAATGGCTTCAAGACCGGAGTGGAACGCTTCTGGAATAAGGATGGGAAACTGCAGTGGCAGTGGGACCGTGACCGTAAAACTCAGCGCGGAACTTGGACTCATTTCTGGCCAAACGGACAGAAGAAGATTGTGTCGCAGTGGAATTTGCATCCCAAAGCCCGCGATTCCGAGCGCTTGTTCTATGGCTATGTGGCCGACGGACCGGCCCAACACTTCGATGAACAGGGCCGTCTGACCAACACTTACCGGTTTGTCAACGGCGACATGCCTGCAGAGTAGGGGTACTGAAATATCAATACAGCATACACGCAGCGGTTTTGCCATGGGGCGGAACCGCTGCTTTTATACTGCGAAACCAGCAATTCTGTAGTGCGGAAGTGCTGGTTTCGTATTTCTTTATGAGTGCTTTTTCCTGTTGTTTACTATTGCTTGCTGCTTGTGCCCATTAAAAACAGTTTGCAATCCCATTCATAATTTTGTATCTTTGCAAGTGCTTGC
>CAZUWO010000039.1:10224-21759 GCA_964623995.1 uncultured Prevotella sp.
AACTCCGTTTTTGTCATATTAGAAAGACGTTGATTTATGGCCGGGAAACGATATTGATGCCGTAATTTGATTACTGCACTGCTGTAACGCTGTTACGGAAGCCCCGTAACGACGTTACGAAACTTTCGTAATCGGATTACGGGACTTCCGTAACGGCTTTACGAAGGCTTCGTAATAAAATTACAGAGCGGCAATGCTTGAAATATGTCTTTTTGTCGTTGTTCAGCATTGATTTTATCAGCATACGGAAAAGGCGCACTTCCCTTGCGGGAGGGTGCGCCTTCAGTCTTAGCTGTTATTGCTTTGGATGTGGCTTTCTTTACTGCTTATTCTGGATTTGGAGCCGAAGCGATAACGCTTAGGGCCTTTTTCACGGTTTCGTCGGTGCTGTTTACCACGTGGAAATACTCCTGCATGTCCCACAAATCGCGTGCAGTGAGGGCCTTGAGTTGCATCTTCAGGTATGGCAAAGTGCGGTCATACTCTTCCTTATCCTTAGGTTTCACGCCCTTGGACTCACCCTCCTTGCATATGTCGGCAATGAGTTGGTCGGGCACTTCGTAGCTTTTAAGGAACGAATCGAACTTTGTGAACTTGGCTTTCAGCTGCTTCCGGTTTGCGTCGAGATAGCGGAAGTATGTTGGAAGAATCACATTTTTGGCTGAAAGCTGTCTGTGGAAGGGCGTGTATTGCGTCGTGTCGAGCGGAACAAAGTAATCAGGCATTATGCCTCCACCCCCATAGACGGGCCGATGCAGCTTAAGTGTGTAGTAACGCAGTGAGTCTGCGAAGTGGATAGAATCGGGATTGGTCAGCTCTCCGTGCTTAAGGCGGTTCTCAAAGTCCATCTGGTAGTCCTTGAGGTCGCCCTTCTTGTAGGGCTTCTGTATGCATCGGCCGGCCGGAGTATAGTAATGGGCCACTGTTAGCCGCAACATCGACTCGTCGGGGAGTATCACCGGCCGCTGCACAAGACCTTTACCGAAGGTGCGCCTGCCCACTATCAGACCACGGTCGTTGTCCTGTATGGCTCCGGCCACTATCTCAGAAGCCGAGGCTGACAGCTCATTTACCAGTACAACAAGGCGTTCCTTCTTGTAAACACCGAGCCCATTGGCCTTGTAATCATGTCTTTGGGTGGTCCGTCCCTCTGTATACACAATCATGTCTCCCTTATGCAGAAACTCGTTTGCTATGGCAGCGGCAATCTCAAGATATCCTCCGCCGTTGTCACGCAGATCCAAGAGCAAGTCGGTCATGCCCTGCTTGCGCAGGCTGTTTATGGCGTCGGTAACCTCGGTATAGGTCTTCCGGCCAAAGCTGCTGAAGCGAACGTAGCCCGTAGTTGGCGTTATCATGTAGGCAGCCTGTAGCGTTTTCACCGGAATCTTGTCTCTTGTAACCGTGAAATGCAGCTTGCTGGCCACGCCGTGGCGCACCACTCCCAGTTCCACCTTGGTGCCTTTCTTGCCCCTTAGCCGTTTCATTATCTCGCTTTGTGCCATCTTCACGCCAGCAATGGCAGTGTCGTTCACGCTCACTATGCGGTCGCCGGGCAGTATTCCCACCTTCTCTGACGGGCCGTTCACGGTGGGGGCAATCACCACAAGCGTGTCTTCCACCATGTTGAATTGCACTCCTATGCCCTCAAAGTCGCCGTTTAGCGGTTCGTTCATGGCTTTTGTTTCCTTGGCATTTGTGTAAGAGGAGTGCGGATCAAGCTTTTCCACCATTCCGCGTATGGCATCTTCAACGAGCTTTTGCTCGTTAACGGTGTCTACATACAATGACTTTATGGCCTGTTCAGCCATTTCCAGCTTCACTATTTGCGTCTTGTCGCCGAAGTTGAAGTTGAGCTTGCGTTGTGCTTGGGCAGTTATGGCGCATGCCATGCATAGCGTCAGCACTGCAATTGTTTTGCTTATTCTGTGCTTTATCATTTGTTTCCTTGTTTGTCAGTGTTTCTTTGGAATCATCCAGCTGTAGTCTTTGCCGAACCGTCGCAACTGTCTCACGGCGGTAGAAGATATGCTTTCCAGCTCCGGTTCGGTGTAAAGCAGCAGCGTTTCCACGTCTCCCAGCCTGTGGTTGAATTCTGCCTGCACCCGCTCATATTCAAAATCTATGGTGTTTCTAACTCCTTTCACTATGTAGTTGGCACCCACGCGGTGGGCTAGGTCAACGGCAAAGTCCTCATATACCACAACTTCTATCTTGTCGTTGTCGTTGTAGAGGGTCTTGATGGCTTTGAGCCTGTCGTCCAGACTGAACTCATAGTGCTTCTCGGGGTTATGACCTACGCCTATGATAAGACGGTCGAAGAGGGGCAAAGCCCGCCTCACTATCGAGTCATGGCCTATGGTGAAGGGGTCGAAACTGCCCACAAAGAGTCCTGTATTTTGCATTGCTGTTTGCTTTTTCGGTATGTTTTGGGTCAGAAAAGCGTTGGTTGCATCACGTTTCCGTCGTACGGATTGCGTCCCAAATGCTTGTAGGCCAGTGGTGTTACCATACGTCCGCGGGGCGTACGCTTTATGAATCCCTCCATGATTAGGAAGGGCTCGTACACTTCTTCCACTGTTCCTGCGTCCTCGCCTATGGCAGTTGCTATTGTGCCTATGCCCACAGGACCGCCCCTGAACTTGTCTATTATGGTGAGAAGTATCTTGTTGTCGGTTTCGTCGAGTCCATATTCGTCTATGTTTAGAGACCTAAGGCCAAGCGAAGCTATCTCTGCCGTGATGCGTCCGTTGCCCCTCACTTGGGCGAAATCCCTCACTCGGCGAAGCAGTGAGTTGGCTATTCGGGGCGTACCGCGGCTCCTTCGGCTTATCTCGCTTGCGGCATCATCGTCTATTGGCACCTTTAGCAGCCTGGCCGAGCGCTTTATAATCTTCTTCAGAGTATCGGGATCGTAGTATTCCAGGTGCAGGTTTATGCCGAAACGGGCCCTTAACGGAGCCGTGAGCAGTCCGCTTCGGGTGGTTGCTCCTATAAGTGTGAATGGGTTAAGGTCTATCTGTATTGAGCGCGCAGAAGGGCCCTTGTCTATCATTATGTCTATTCTGTAGTCCTCCATTGCCGAATAGAGGTACTCCTCCACAACGGGTGAGAGCCGGTGTATCTCATCAATGAAGAGCACATCCTTGGGCTCGAGCGAGGTGAGAATACCGGCCAGGTCGCCCGGTTTGTCCAGAACGGGGCCGCTGGTTATCTTGAATCCCACTCCGAGTTCATTGGCAATGATATTGCTTAGCGTGGTTTTGCCCAGTCCGGGGGGACCATGCAGCAGCGTGTGGTCAAGGGGTTCGCCTCGGTATTTGGCTGCTTCAACGAACACTCTCAGGTTGTCCACCACCTTCTTTTGCCCACTGAAGTCGTCGAACTTGAGAGGCCTGAGGGCGTTTTCAAATTCTTTTTCAGCTTGACTTACGTGTTCTTCTCTTATGTCGAAATCGTCGTTCATCTTGTTCTTATAGTAACTGTTGCGTTGTTTTGCTGTCTTGTGCTGTTATTTATTCTGTTCGGCCTCTTTCAATCGGGTGCGAACCTGTTCCATTATGGCTGTAAGTTCGTCCACGGTGTTGGCCCTCAGCATTGCAATACGTGTCTGCCTGAAGCCTGGAATGCCCTTGAAGAGTGGGCTCGATGCCAAGTGTCGGCGCGTGTGTAGTATGCCACGGTACTCGTCTATTCGTTCCACGTTGATGCGCAGTTGCTCCAAGAGCACGTCCATTTTGCCGTCCAGAGTCAGCGGTGGTGGCATATTAGGGTCTGGACTCACTGCTCTCTTCATCTCGCGGAATATCCATGGTTGTCCGAAAGTGGCTCTTCCCACCATGACGGCATCAACTCCGTAGTTGTCGAAAGCTGCTTTCGCCTCCTCAGGGGTCGTTATGTCGCCGTTGCCTATTATGGGAATGTGTATCAGAGGGTCGTTTTTAACCTCTCCTATCAGTGTCCAGTCGGCCTGACCTGAGTACATCTGACTTCTGGTACGGCCGTGTATGGTCAGCGCTTGTATGCCACAGTCTTGTAATTGGCGTGCCAACTCGGTTATAATCAAGTTATCCTTGTCCCAGCCAAGGCGTGTTTTGACCGTAACAGGTACTTTAACGGCCTTTACTACGGCCCTCGTTATGTCGAGCATGAGAGGAATGTTGCGCAGCATACCTGCCCCTGCGCCTTTTCCTGCCACTTTCTTCACTGGGCAACCGAAGTTCAAGTCGATTATGTCGGGGTTGACTTGTTCTACTATTTTTGCTGCCTCCACCATCGAGTCTACGTCCCTTCCGTATATCTGAATGCCTACAGGACGCTCTTCCGGGTTTATTTTCATCTTATCCATTGTGGACTTTATGTTCCTCACAATGGCGTCGGCGGAGACAAATTCGGTGTAGACCATGGCTGCACCGAACCGCTTGCAGAGCATGCGGAAGCCAATATCGGTTACGTCTTCCATTGGTGCGAGAAACAATGGGCGCTGTCCGAAGTCGATGTTACCTATCTTCACCTTTACTGTTATTTTTATTTTCCGGTTTTCAAATATCTGTTTTCAACTCAGCAAGTGGTAGCTTCCGCCGGCGTATGGCTTTACTACGCCCTTCATTTCTAGCTCGAAGAGCAGTGACATAAGCTTGCCAATGGGTAGTCCACTCTTTGCTGCCATCATGTTAACCTGCAAGTCATTGGTCTCTTTTAGGATGCCAACTATGAGCTTTTGCTCCTCTGTCAGGTCGGGAAAGAGCTGCCTTTCTATGCCGCGTTGTTCCGCTTGCATCTGGTTTACGGCATTATCCCATCCCATTTCCTTAACCAAGTCGGTGGCAGAGGTAATGAGTCGGGCTCCGTTATCGCGTATAAGGTTGTTGCAACCCTCACTGTATGTAGCCTTGACTGGCCCGGGGAAGGCCATCACACTACGTCCATAGTCGTTGGCTATATTGCATGTTATGAGGCCGCCTCCCTTTGCCGCGCTCTCAATCAGTATGGTAGCGTCGGCACATCCCGCCACAATTCTGTTGCGGCGGACAAAGTTCAGCTTGTCGGCTTTAGTGTGAGTGAAGTACTCTGTTAGCAATCCGCCCTGTCTTACCATTGCGTTTGCGGTGTCGCGGTGGACAGGTGGATATAGCTCATCAAGTCCATGTGCCAGTACTCCCACTGTGTCCAGACCATAGGTGAGTGCGTTCCGGTGGGCGCATATGTCAACTCCGTAGGCCAGTCCACTCACAACGAGCACGTCGGGGCATAATAGGCTTAGCTCTTGCAGCAGCTCCCGCACCAGGTCCTGACCGTAACGTGTGCACCGTCTTGTTCCCACCACACTGATAATGTGGCGGCAATTCAAGTCGGTATTACCACAATAGAAGAGCACCAGCGGTGCATCGGCACACTCGGAGAGTCTCTGCGGATAGTCCTTGCTGCCTATAACAAGTTGCCTTATGCCCTTTTTCCGGTCGAACTCCAGCTCTTGTTCCACTCTCTGAGCTTGGCTTTCGGCGTCTTTTACCATTGCTATCAGTTTGGGCGATGCGTCCGGAATAATGTCTGGTAGGTCGTTTTTGTGCTCTATTATGGCCGTCACCGATCCTAGACGCTCGTACAAAGTGTGGAGCGCATTGGCGTGGTAGAAGCCCGTTCGGGCCAAGGCCATGGCTGCAAATATCTCCTTTTCGGTGTTCATTTGGAAGTGTCGTTGTTGTCGGCAAGCAATGGTGCGAATGCCCTTTCGTAGTCTTCGCTCACTCCAAGTTTTCCATTGATGAGCGTAACTATCGTAACGTCAGAATGAAAGCACAGCTTCATGTCGGAGGCGCGGTAAATATCGTGCTTGAAAATGTAGCGTATGCCTTTCTGCTCAAGGTTCATACACGACACGAACTCATCGTCACAGCGCAGTGGTACCTTGTATTCAAGCGTCATTCGGGCCACAACGGCGTCGGCTCCTTTCTCGTGCATGGCCGCGAAACTTAGTCCAAGGCTTTTCAGGAACAGGTGTCTTGTGTGCTCGGTGTAGTGCAAGTAGTTGGCGTTGTTAACGATTCCTTCTATGTCGCACTCATAATCGCGCACTTCCATGCGTGTCTTGAACATGTATTTCTGCTTGTTTCTGTTTGTTTCCATTGCCTTAATTCATTTTCAGGTAATCGTATCCGAAGCGGCAACGCAGGCAGTCGCGTCGGTCACAGTATTGTTTTTTCAGTTGTAGCAGGGCCTGACTGTCGCCAGCAGATTCTACCGGCAGCCCCACTTCTTCCCACATTCGGGTAACGTTATTGTCCTCACGTTTCAGCTCATCCAGCATGTCAAAGCTGCGGTCGCACAGCCTTTCGTCGCCTGTGTTTCGTCCATAGGCAAAGAGTATTGGCACCACGGTGTTGATGAGAAGCACGTTGAGCGATGCCGCCGAAAGTGTTTTTTCGCTCTTTTTGCTTTCCACGCCGAAGGTATAGTGGTTCTGCCAGTATGGCGTAACGCCTACAGAGAGCAGCTGTCTGGCATCGTCTGCGTTCTCGCATTCCAGCACTCGGTCTATGCCGGCTTTGTGATTGTAGTACAAATTTGCCAGTTGCGATATGCGTATGTGAGGAAAATTCTGCGGCCTGAGCCTCAGATATTTCCACATTTTGCCGTCCATTGGCTTAAGGTTGAACTTATGTGCCAAATAGAGATATTCGCTTCTGAGTTTCTGCAGGTATTCATCGGCGAGCGCTTTTTGTCGGTGGCTCTTAGGTAACATGTCGTCTTCGAGCAGTCCTGCCTGTCCCATGAAGATGGCTTCTATTTGGAACAAGTTGTCACTATGGTGCCCTACGCTCTGCAGAGGAATGTGAGCAGCCCACTCTTCAAATGCATCGCCGTTTATTCCGAAGCCGAAGTTGCGGGCCAAAGTGGCAAAGTAGGCATCCTGCCATGAGCCTCCGGCGCGCTTTAGACGCTGGTTTATGGCCTCGGTCTTCTGTTCCAGCCGCTCAGTTTGCAATGCGCTCATCCACGAATGCACCTCTATGCGTGCCAGTTTTGGTATTATCTTGTAGCAGGGCGGATACTTCTCGGTGGTGAGCAGACGCTTATAGTTGTCTGAAACTGTCTTAGGCACGCTCAGTACCATTTGTGGCATGTGCTCACCTGATGATGTTATGGCTTCGGTATCGGCCACTCCTACCACGTGTAGCACCACATTGTCGTAGCGTGGGTCCTTGTCGTGGCCGTGAATGAACCAGTCTGAGGCCTTATCGTGTATCTCAACGTTGCCCACCCACAGCACTCCGGCTATCCTGACCTTGGCATTGAAGAAGTCGGGACCGGCGTTATAGTTGTGCAGTCCTGGGTCTATCACCTCCACGGTCTGCCCGTTTGTAGTGGTCAGGCCATCAAGGGGAAACATCCGATGCTTCCAAACGTAGTGCAGGAGCTGCTCCATTTGTCTTGTGAGATTTATATGTCTTGAAGTGCAAAAATACGCAAAATATCTTATATCGGTGCATAATTGAATTAAACATTTTCATATTTTGCACATTGCGGGCATTCTATTTTGGAAAAAATTATATACATTTGCACCGTTTTAAAACGTATTCTGCAATGAAAATAGCACTTATAGGCTACGGCAAGATGGGTCACATGATAGAGCAAATAGCCCTCAGCCGTGGGCACGAAATAGTATGCAAGATAGACCAGGACAATCAAGAGGACTTTGATAGTCCTGCCTTTTGCAGTGCCGATGTGGCAATAGAGTTTACTAATCCCACTGCTGCCTATGGCAATTATCTTAAGGCTTTCAAGCACAATGTGAAGGTAGTGAGTGGCTCTACAGGCTGGATGAGCAACCATAAGGCCGATGTTGAGGCATTGACCAAGGATGGTAAGCAGACGCTGTTTTGGGCAAGCAACTTCTCTGTGGGTGTAGCCATCTTCTCGGCGGTAAACCGTTACTTGGCGAAAATAATGAATAAGTTTCCTCAATACGATGTAAAGATGAGCGAGACTCACCACATTCATAAGCTCGATGCGCCGTCGGGCACCGCCATATCGTTGGCTGAGGATATTTGTGAGGCCATAGATCGCAAGAGGACTTGGAAAAAAGGCACTACCAAATGGGACGATGGACGCGTGGACGGAACCGAAGAGCACAGCGATGATGAACTTCTCGTTGACAGCGTGCGCCACGATGAGGTGCCCGGAATACACACTGTGGTCTACGATAGTGAGGCTGACGCCATCACTATAAGCCATAACGCCCATTCGCGTGAGGGGTTTGCCCTCGGCGCAGTGCTTGCTGCAGAGTTTACTCAGACTCATACAGGCCTGCTCACCATAACTGATATGTTCAAGTTCTGATAACTTCTAAAACAGGAAAACAACAATGATAGATAAGGAAAAGGCCAAACTCAACATGAAGAAGCAATGGCTGAAGTTTGGAATAGTCATATTTCTTTATGCGCTTTTCATAGCTTGGGTGCAGCCACGGAGCATAACCGGATGGGTTCTGACGCTGGTTGGAGCTCTCTATTTCTTTGATGTGTACATCACAAAGAAGATAAACTGGCAGTGGTGGCGCAATGCCGAGAGGCCAGTTAAGGTGGTAATGAGTTGGGTTGACGCCATAGTCTTTGCCTTGGTGGCGGTATATTTCATAAACCAATTCCTGTTTCAGAACTACGTTATACCATCAAGCTCGCTCGAAAAGAGCTTGCTCACGGGCGACTACCTTGCTGTTTCTAAGGTAAGTTACGGTCCCCGCATACCGCAAACGCCCCTTACCATGCCGCTAACCCAGCACACCCTGCCTCTGTTTGGTTGCAAGAGCTACATAGAGTGGCCGCATTGGGACTACCGTCGCATGAAAGGTTTGGGCCATGTGCAGCTCAACGACATCGTGGTGTTCAACTTTCCTGCCGGCGATACCATCATGACCGACCAGAAGCATCAAGCTGACGACTATTACCGCACGGTGTATTATCTCGGTCTTTCGGCCCTGAGTGAGCGGGGCGACCTGCCATATTTGCCCAGCCTCTCGCCACTGCGGCAGCGTGCTGTATATGACAAGGCCTATGCCTTGGGCCGCTCCTACGTGGCCGGCAATGCGGGTGAGTATGGCGATATAGGCCACAGACCGACCGACAGGCGTGAGAACTACGTGAAGAGATGTGTGGGACTGCCCGGCCAGACGCTTCAGATTAAGAATCGGATAGTCTACCTCGATGGCAAGCCTAATAAGGAACCGGACAACGTTCAGTACACTTACTACGTGAAACTGAGGCAGAATCTGCCCGACGAATTGCTGCGCGAGCTCAATATATCCATGGAGGATCTGACCACGCTAAACCAATATGGCTTCATGCCATTGACCAAAAGGGCCTACAATGCCCTAAAGAAGAGACCAGATTTGGTGCAGAGTATAACCCTAAATACCGATGCTCCTGAGGGCGATTTGCTATACCCGCTGAATGCCTGGACAGGCTGGACGCGCGACAATTACGGTCCTATCTGGATTCCGAAGAAGGGGGCCACGCTCAAGCTTACACTGGCTAACTTGCCAGTTTATGAGCGTTGCATAAAGGTGTATGAGGGCAACGACCTGCAAGTAAAGGGCGGAAAGATATACATTAACGGCAAACCGGCATCGAGTTATACGTTCAAAATGGACTACTACTGGATGATGGGAGACAACCGTCACAATTCTGCCGACTCGCGTTATTGGGGCTTCGTGCCCGAGGATCACGTGGTGGGCAAGCCGATATTTATCTGGTGGAGCAGTGATCCCGACCGTCATGGCTTCAAAGGCATCAGGTGGAACAGGTTGTTCCGCATGGTTGACAACATAAAATGAAGTGTTTGCTCTCCTCTGCCTATGCTGCCCCAGTGCAATGGTACCAGAAGCTTTGCCGCTACGATGAGGTTTGGGTGGAGAACTGCGACAGTTTCGTGAAGCAGACCTACCGTAACCGCTGCGTTATAGCAACCACATCGGGCACGCAGGCACTTACAATCCCCGTGGGGCATGATGGCTCTTTGCTTGGCCGGGATATGGTAATGAGCGACCATGGCAATTGGCGCCACCTGCACTGGCAGGCTCTTTGCTCGGCTTATGGTGAGAGTCCGTTCTTTGAATACTTTGCCGACGGACTGCGAAAGTTCTACGAACGCAAGTGGGAAAGCCTATATCGGTTCAATTATGAACTGACTATCACCATCTGCGAGATGCTCGACATAAGTCCAAACCTGCGGTTAACGACGAGCTATGTGCCTGCCAACGAGGTGGAGGAGGGTACTGATGACTTTCGCGAGGCTATCCGGCCGAAGCATCCTCTGCCCGATGCTGACTTTAATCCGCGCCCATACTGGCAGGTGTACAAGCAGAAAAATGGATTCCAACCCAACTTGAGCATATACGATTTGCTGTTCAACGAGGGTCGCGAGGCCGTGCTTTGGCTCTACAGATAGAGACTTAAGGATTGCTAAAGTAATAAGATTGTTATGAAGGTATTGTTGCTTCTGGTTTTTGCATTCATTGCCGGTACGCTCAGGGCGCAGGTGAATGGAGTTGTGGTAGACATAGAAACTGGTCTGCCTGTGCGCAATGTGAAGGTTTATACCAATACTAACAAGGTGGCAACTACCGACTGGAGCGGCCATTTTCAGCTGCCTTACGGCTTCCAGAGCATTACTTTGAGCAACAGCAACTACCTGCAGCGGGTGATGGACCGTGAGGAACTTACCGACACTATCGCCCTTCTGCCCATGGCCCACATGCTTGAAGGCGTAACCATTTGGGGGCGCCGCCCCAACTATTCCAATCGTTTCGGCATGAACAAGATGGACCTTAAGCTGGCCGCACCGCATCCTGCAGGCCTCAATTTGCTCGATTTGTTTGGCAAGTTGTTCACTTCCAAGAAGGAAAAACAGCATGACAAGCTCATGGATGTGCTGGAAAAATATTAGCCCTTTTACCTTTTTCGTAGACCTGTTGCTGTGATTTCCTAACCGTTAAGTAGGCGCTTTGGCTTACAATATTTATTTGTCAGGCAGCAAAAGATTCTTATTATATACTCTTTAGAGTGCCTGATGGGCTCACTTTTTAGTGGCTTTGTCATGGCTGATATGGCTTTAATGCCAATGTCCCTCAATTGTTGCCCAAAAGCGCATCAATTGTTGCCCTATTGGCTCTCAATTGTTGTCCGAATGCGCATCAATTGAAGACCATTGCCGGTTTTGCTGTTTTTTGGATTCAGATGCAATTATTTTGGTTGATAAGCAAAGGATACAGCTGTGGGCTTGCTATGCAAAAAGGCCCGTGCATTGGGTTATTTTCCCCCTGCACGGGCCTTAATATTAAGGTGAACTTATTAAGTTCTCAGAGTCTAACCGGCTTAACGGGCCACTTTTTCAGTAGTCTGTGAGCCGTCGGAGAATGTCTTGCGGATGATAATAACCTGTCCGCGGCGTACCTGACTTGGGCTAATTTCCATTCCGTCGGCAGTGTAGTACTTCAGGCTCTTGATTTCCTTGCCAGTCGAAATGCCATTAATGCCT
>CAZUWO010000040.1:0-7371 GCA_964623995.1 uncultured Prevotella sp.
CTATGGCAATACTCCATCGCGGCTTTACGAGATATACGGCAACCAAGTAGTTGACTCTGTCGACGTGGTTGTTGATGGTTTTGACTTCAGAGGCGACTCTCTCATCTACTATGGCAACGAGAACTTCGGCATAATCAACCTCCGCAGCCACAAAATTGTAAGCCAAAACTTCATCCGTCAAGCTTCCAACGACCCAATAAAGACGCCCTACGGCATCATAGTAAATCCGGATAACGGCAACATATACGTAATGGATGCCACCAATTACGTATCGAGTGGCAAGCTGTTCTGCTTCGACAGCAACGGCAACTATAAGTGGAGTACTTGGACTGGCGATATTCCGGGCCACGCATGTTTTACAGGCGCGGGCTCTGCATCAATACAACCAAGCCGCGATGACAACAAGTCGGCCTACATATCAGCCGTCGACGAGTATGTGCCAGCACCGGGGCAGAACGTTAATATGATACCGGAGATAGACGCAGACGATAATGCCGACTCTGTCGTAATTAAGTGTACACGGGCCATTGCCGGAGGTATGAACGGCATGATCACCCTTGGCGGATATGGCGGATATGTAACTTTCCACTTCGATCACAGCGTTAGGAACCTCAGCGGCAACGATATCATGATACGGGGCAATGCCTTTGAGGGCAACAGCGAGCCAGGAATAGTTATGGTTTCCGTTGATACCAACCACAACGGAAAGCCCGACGACGAGTGGTATGAACTGAGTGGGAGTGCCGATATAGACAGTGTGGGCAAGGTAATCTATGGCTACAAGATAACATACCAGCCATCACCGCTGCACGATATCAGCTGGACCGACAACCAAGGGCAGAGCGGTTACGTTTACAGAAACCCGTATCACAAGCAGGAATACTATCCTTTGTGGATTAAAGAGTCGCTCTCTTTCACTGGGACATTACTGCCAAAGAACGGCGTTAACCTAAGTCAGGCCGGCATACAATACTGGAATCTGAACGCCTTCAGGTTCGGTTATGTCGACAATGACGGCACCGACGATGGCTGTTCGTTCGACATAAGCAATGCCGTTGACGCCAACCGGCACCCAGTTAGCCTTACAAGCATCGACTTCGTAAGGGTATATACGGCCGAGAACCAAACGTGCGGATGGCTTGGTGAAACCTCTACCGAGATATGCGGAGCCAAGGATCTGCACTATGAATAACAACTCCGGCACTGCAAAACAAGAAATAAGATAATCAAAAACATAAAACAAAAGCGTATGAAAAAAACCATCTACACACTTATTCTCACTGCCATTGCCGCCCTGCCGGCCATGGCTCAGGAGCCGACATCGGCAGTTGCAACATTCGAAAACGTAGCCGGCGTGACGCTGAACAATGACAGCGTCTATTACGGAACTGTGGAAAACGCCACCAGTTCCAATACTTACGTGGCCTGGGGCGACACTGTCACAACCTACTATTGCCAGTTCAAGCAAGGCCCATTCACCTTTTCACAGTCTGTTACGCCAAGTTGGGGCTCATGGACAGGCTTTGCCATCTCGGCATGTAAGGACACTTCGTTCAAGACTTATGTGCTCGGGCAGTTCCATAACGTTATTGGCGGAGGCTACAAGTCGAACAACTTCGCCGTCATATACGATGGAGGCGACAGCATAACCATTGACAACGGAGCCACGGTGCAAGGCTTCTACCTAACAAACTCGGCCTATTCACACAACTCTTTTGCCATAGGCGACAAGGTTGCCAAGCCTTTCTCCAGCGACACCTGCTTCTTCAAGGTAACCATTACAGGCATAAAGGCCGACGGAACCAAAGTGAGCAAGGACGTAACACTTGCCGATTACAAAGACGGTGCAGTAAGGTTTATAAGCGATTGGCAGTGGGTCGACCTTACCAGCTTTGGCGAAGTGAAGACCCTTAAGTTTGCTTTCGACGGCTCAGACAAGGGCAGTTATGGCCTAAACACACCGGCTTACTGCTGCATTGACAACCTTACAGCCACTGTTACTTCCGGTATTGAGGGCTTGCACGGCAGCAATGCAGCCACCATCGTGGCCCGCTACACCCTCGATGGCACCCGTATCAGCGCTCCGCAAAAAGGCATCAACATCGTGAAGATGAGCGACGGCACCGTAAAGAAGGTTCTTGTTAAGTAAGAAGACAGCTATAACGCTCGGCATAAGAGGCTCTTAAGCATTCCGAACAGACTGAATTTGGCAGAGCGTATTATAAAAACAGAAAAGGATTCCCACCTAATTACAGGTGAGAATCCTTTTTTTCGAAACGTAAAGTCACCACCATCATCTGGCCAATGAATTACTGTAATCACGTTACGAGACTTTCGTAATCCGATTACAGAAGTGCCGTAATCCGATTACAGGAGTCATTA
The DNA here is from genome assembly GCA_964623995.1 of uncultured Prevotella sp. GTDB lineage: Bacteria > Bacteroidota > Bacteroidia > Bacteroidales > Bacteroidaceae > Prevotella. Next base: position 2,383 of record CAZUWO010000040.1, read on the forward strand.
GCTTTTCAATTATGTTTTGGGGCGTTGGCTGAACGTACTTCTGGGATAAATTCATAGTTTAAGGAGGGCATGCAAATAAGCACGTTAGCCAATTGCAAAGTTATAAAATTTTATGGCCGAAAACAATTTTTCGGCCGTGTTTCTGAAGCATAAGCCCAACCTGACAACTGAGTTACGGCTTTGGCTTTGCTACGCCATGAAGCCACCATCGTATTACTTGCCTAAGCTTGTCATTACCTCATACGGGCAGCTAAGGTTCAACTGTGTATTATGTTCTTGGGCAGAATCTGTATAAGGAAGCGCTGGTTCAGGCGCTCTTTCTGCTCGCGCATGGAGTGCGTATTTAATGTTCCGTCGCCACTACCCGATATTTGCACCTCGCAATTGTTGCCAAAATCGAGGCCGCAATCAACGGTCCAGTACTTGAAAAGACCCAAGGCGCGGTAGTAACTGAGTGGATAATTGGCCGTGTAACCATCGTGAAGATTCGACGCCTGCCCCTCTATCACGAGAATGTATTGCGTGTCGGAATGACGCTCCAAGAACTTTTTAATTTCCAAACCGGCATTATAAAGCTTTTGTTTTGTGGTTTTGCCAATGTTGCTCATGCTGCTCTTGCCCGCAGGGAATGCCACATTGATGCGCAAAACGTACTTTTTGTACTCCGGACGGTAAGCAAAGTACTCAGGATCAAGGTCCTTTGTCGAGCTGACAACCTTTTCAATGTCGTTCAGTTTCTGCTGTGTCACCTCCATGCGCTTATGCAACAGCACGATGACAAGTACAAAAAGCGTGAGCATTATGAAGAAAAGACTCGTCATTAAGTCAGAATAGCTCACCCAAAGAAATGATTCTCTCTTATGCGCCATGGTGCTTTCGTGTGTTTATTTATGGTGCTTAGCCACGCTGTCGGGCACAATATGCTGGTCCACTTGCACCGTGTCCACGGGTATATGTTGCTGCTTCAGGCCGGCCGAAATATCGAGAAGCAGATAAGATATTGCCGAACCGAACACCAGCATTACCACTATCATGGCCAAACCTATCCATCTTGGCAGTCCTCTGCCGCCACTCATGCCCCGCATCTGGGCAGTAAAGTCCTTCAGCCGGCGCTCTACTGCGTTCATCAAGTCAAGGTTCCGGCTCTCATTAGAGCCTTCCACGTTGCGTATAAGCTTGTCTATCTGTGCCGGAACATCAGCTATGTCGTCGAGGTCTCTGGCCAGTCGGGGCATCTCTTTCAGCTGTTCCACGAGCAGACTGGTTAGCTGCTGGCTATCACTCTTATACACTTTAAGCTGCTCTGTAAGTGTTGCCGTCATCTCGCCTATGCCCTCTGCCGACGCATTCTTCATGGCTTTGAGGGCTTCTCGTAGTGCCACGTCGGCATCGGCAGCGTCCTTTGCTATCTCTCCCTTATATCTTGCAAAGAAGTCTCTTATCTCTTCGAGCACGTGAAGGCGCTCACTCTCGCCCTTGAATGTATCAATAAAGTGCTGCAAAGTGTCGGTATATTCGTGCACACGGTCAAGATATTTGTTGAACAACTCAAGCTTATCGGTACAGTTTTGCAGTTCTTTTAGCACCACAAGGTTAGCCGCCGACACCTTCTGAATATCGAGTTTGTTTACTTTTTCCAATACTTCGGCCTGCCCGCGGTAGCTCTCATTGATGCGCATAAGAGTGTCATTGAGTTGCCTAGAGTTAACACTGAAGCTGTTGTTGAACCTATTCAGGTTGGCCACAAGTTGCTGAATAACCTGCGATGTGTCCTGTGGCAGCTCGGGTAATAACGTTGCTTGCATCCACGCAAGAAATGAATTCTTGCCTGTTTCTTCCTGAAGCTTACGCTTTTTGAAGCCAACCGAGTTGACGGTGGTTAGTATAATGCCGCATATACTCGACACCATGGCCCACGCAACTCCTGTCAACAAGCCGTTCACACCATCGGCAGCAGCCGCCGTTGCCTCGCCAACGTTGGCCGTTGTCGTAGCTCCCATGAGCGCAGATATACTGTCGGTGCCCAAGAGAGACCACAAACCGATAATCACTCCTGCCATAGTGCCGGCCAGACCACAGTAGAGCGGCACCGGCATTTGGCTGTTTATGTCGTCTTCTATCGCGTCACAGTGGCGGTCAACCGAGTCTTTCAGCAGGTCAAAGTCAATAACCGAGCCCTTGTTATGGCTGAGATAGGTGTTAATTGAATCAAGAATGGAGCGGAAAGTGGAGTTTCCCCGGCCGTAAATACCCTTCACCATGCCGGTGTTACTGTCCTTAATAACCTCCCAAGTGTGCTTCATTATGAATATATGGCTGAAGCCCCGCATCCTCTTCTTATTGCTAAAGAAGAAGAAAAACTGCACTACGATAATGGCAAGTACTATGATTGGAACGAGATAGTTCATATTTTTCAGATAAGTTTCACTGCTACTTTCTTGTCAACCACCCAATACCCGTGCGCATCTTTGTGGGCACGGCCACGCGATTCTACGTTAAAATCGTTAGAATTCTCAAGTTTCGCGCCCTGAAAGTCCACTACGGCCCGCACGTCCCGACCCTTAAGCCTGTTGATGTCTATGGGCCAGAACTCACAAACGTCACCTTCGGCAATGGCTGAAAATATGCTTTCGCCCCTCAGAGTGGCATGGAAGTCGTTGAAGAACGGCGGATTTGAGCCCTTGAAAATGCCGAAATAGCCTTCAGTTCTTATCTTACGGAGTGGTTGTTCTGCTGGTTTCTGAACCTGTTGGCGCATTGAAGCGAGAGTCCGTTCAAGGGTTTCAACCCTCAATGTCAGTCTTGCTATCTCGTCTTGAACCGCAACTGCATTATCTTTGGCGGCATTTGAGCGCAGCTTCTTGTCTGCCTCTTCCCTTGCCAATGCCCTTACGGCATTTTGATACTTGTCGGAATAAACACAGTCTCTGCCCTTGCGTGCACTCAGTCCCACAGCTATGCCCACCACGCCAAGCATTGCCGCCACGCCGGTTAGAACATAAAGCTGCGTCTTGCTCACCGCTTCCGTGTTGGCTTTGGCACTGTTTGGCTCTGCCGTATCTACACTACCGAAAGCCAAGAGCGGTATAACAAGAGTCAGAAAGGCCACGAAATATAGTCTCTTCTTCATAGCATTGTCATTTGATGTTATCGTAAATTCGGCCTTCAAGACTGTGAATCACGCCCTTGATTGGGTAGAAGAACAGTGTCTCGTCCATACTGTCGTTGCCCTCTGCCTCCTGTTTCATGCGGTCAAGGCCACGCCTCAAGTACGTAATCAGGTCGTTTCGGCATTCCTTCTTTGCAGCTTCGAAAGCTGCAGGCGATACTCCGAAATAGTTGTCATAGTCGAACGACTGGTTCAAAGGTCCCAACACCATGCTGAAGAAGGCATTAACGGCCCCTTCTGTTGTCTTTAGGTATGCATCGTCCACGCGGTCGTAGGTGTCGTTCTTGTCGAGAAGGCGATCACCTGTTGCCTTCATTATTATCTGTTGGCTTCGTTCCGCGCTGTCATAGCTATCTCCCAATATGCCGCCTTTGCAGGTCGACTCCTTCGGATCGCCCCCTTGGTCGAGCCCGAGTATTGTGAGCTCCTTGCCATAAGGCTTTCCCAACACCTGCTCAAATAATCTTTTGGTAAACTCTGCTATAACCATGCTGTCGGGGCTTAGTATGGAAAGCACCTTGCTTCCGTTGCCACTGAAAGCTATATGGCGTGGTGCTTCGAGATGTTCGAGCCTCACTATCTCGGCCACATGGTAAATAATGGCAGCATAAAACAGTATGAACACAATCTTGAAGTCCTCGTCCTGGCGCAACATACGGTCGAAATCGGTGTTAGATTTATCTATTCCCGCAAGCCAGGAGTTATCCTTAAGGCTGAAGAGAAACATGGCCATGTCGGCAGGAGAGTGCAGGTTGTTCTCATAAACCTTAATGAGTTCGTCTAGCTTATTGTCTTTACGCTCCTCTAAAAGTTGTTTGAACACGGGGCCATAGTGGTCTATTATGCCGTTGGCAGAATTGGCTTCGGCCAGCGAATCCTCAAAGAGAGCATTGGCACCGAAGCGGAACGACGTGGCAAATTCAACCTTCTTGTCGCGCGCAAAAGCCACATCTGTGGTCTCTCCACCTATATCTATGTTGACAAGGTTATCAGAATTGGCATACTTACTAAAGTAATACTTGATAGGAGCATCACTTTCCGTCATGCTCTCCGTACTGCCTTTGGGACTGAAATAGCGGCGATAAGCATCATTCCACACCTCTTTCATGGCCACAAGTCGCTTTTGCGGCATGCTCAAAGGATAGAACCAGACCACCCGTGTCTGCCCTACTATGCCCTGACTGAGTATAACTTTATTCCTAATCATGAGCATAAGCCCATCTATGTAGCGCGCCATCAGGTTACGGTCATCAGCCTTTCCCCACTTGATATCGGTTTCAGCGCGGTCGAAAGGCAGTATTTCACGCTTGTTATAGGTTAGGGCCGGATTTGTCATACCATAAGGATAATTGCTCGATTTCCAGTCTGTGGCCACCGAGTAGTATATGGCCGTGCGCGTGGGGAAGGCATAATCAGACTGCCCTCCTATTGCTCTCGGTATGAATTCCTTTTCTATCAGCTCCCGTTCGAGCACGAGATCGTCGGCCACACTGCTGCCATCGGGGGCCGTTATGAAGGATTGACGGAAGAATTCCTGTACAAGCGGAGCCCCGCCTTGCTCCGAGAGCGGTTCGGGAGTACTGTTACGGCTGCTGCAAAGCTCTATATGCGTGTTGGAAGTGCCTAGGTCTATGGCCACCTTAAAGGTGTCAGCCTCAACCTGTTGCGGTAGTTTCGGAATGAGAACGCCACTTATCTGGCCCTCGGCTATGCGCATATAGTCTATGTTTCGACCCTCTATCTGATAGGTTTGCGACTTGTATTGCCCACTGATGTTATTATTACGGCAACAGGTTTGAGCCGGTATGGATCCGGCTTCA
>CAZUWO010000040.1:7381-12357 GCA_964623995.1 uncultured Prevotella sp.
ATACATCTCCAACGTGTAATGGCGGTCTGAGGTGCCAACAAGTCCGAGAGTATAGACCGAATTGGCCGGATTACAGAACCGTACCGCTGGCATCACGAAGGCATCAAGCCTCATCTCGCTTATTCCGCCACGGTTCGAGCTGGCGTTTGGCTTGTTTCCACCACCATAATACAGTCTCGTGAACTCCACGAAGCGCACGTTTTGGTTGCCCACAATGGGTATACGCAACGTGGCTTGCACCGATCCGCCATTCAGACGAAGCAACTTCAACGACGGACTATCGGCCTCATCGCTTACCAAATCGGCCGCCCTGAAATAGTCGAAGAAGCACGGCCGCAGTGGCAAAAGATAGCTTTCACGCTCATCAGTAGGTACCTCTTCCTCACAATTCAGGCAATAGTTAGTGTCCATTCTGTGGGGAATACTCACCAACCAGTCCTCAAGAAAGTCGCCCACCGTAAGATACGGGTATCTGGTTCCATCGTGAGGGAGCAGCCTTGAAGCCAAAGGGGCAGGGTCATAGTTGGGTGCATGGTTCTGCTTTCCCCAATTATCGGTGGTATAAAATAATGGTGCGTAGAGCAGACCGTCCTCGTTTGGCAGCACGAGAGGTTTTGTTTTAACAGTCCTTGTCGGCCTTATCTCGAACTCACTTATGCCCTGCTCCATCTTGACAGAATTCTTAAGAAGCTCAAATCCAAGCACTTCCACCTTACTGACTCCCGTCTCCGTATGGGCGGTAATGGTGTCAAAACCTGGCGATGTGGCTGTTACCGTGCGCAGAATCTGCTTCTCGGCCACGTCACTTATGGCCTGAAAGGTTTTGTCAAGATATTCTGTTACCTCGGGAAAGAGGCTATTGAAACCCGGAATAGTGTGCATAAGGGCGAACCAAGCCCTAACATACTTGCGGTCGCGACGGTAGAGCGGTTGGAAGTTGGTACTGAAAGGACGGTCCTGACCAAACTGAATGCCGCTCACATAGCTCAAGTTGTTGGCGTTGCTAAAGAACAATGTAGCCGGCGAAGTGGCTCCAATAACGTTCAATTGCTGTGGTCCGTTTTTGTAATTCAGTATGTAGATGTTGCGCAAACGGTCAAAATTATAGGCCGTATCTGCCTGCATATACTTGCGAAGGGAATCTCCCAAGTAACGCTGACCGGCAGAATGGGAGTCCAAAAGCCGCTTAAGGTCGGCCTGACTGTCCCATGTGATGACCTCAACCCTATCAGACAGCTTGTCGATATTGAAGAAAATTTCGCCCACATCAAGCGAATCAGACACCATTTTATGGTATATGGTGTTGCCGTCAAGACCTTCCATCTTGCCATTGGCACCAATATGAGCCATGCTGGCCACCTGTCCGAAAGCCGTTTTCACCAAGTCAATGCGAGCAAAGGGCGAAGGTATAGACGTGATCTCGTGCTTAGCCTTCACTCCTTGTGCGTCTTCTATGGTGTCAAGGTTCTGTTTGTTGTAGGGAAAAGTTAGACTATCCTGCCAGTCTGTGCCGCTATTGCTGCCCCCTGTCCCAAGTCTGAATATCTTTGACATGCTGTTTCTACAAATTGAATTTCTTGTTTACCATGCTGCCTGTGGCCATAGAGTAAAGCTCCATCAGCCTGTTCTCCTTGCCGTCGGAGTGGCATTGGCTTGCAGCCTTGTTTATAAACTGATAGTAAAGCACATAATTGTGCTTCAGGGTGGTGTGCAATTTCTTTTCGTCAATGCCGGTAACAGAGGCGAAAGGCTTGGCTGTGGAAGACAGACTGAACAGGTCTAGGCTGCGGCTGTTGCCTTTCAGCTCGCCCAGCCAAGTGCGATAGGCTTTCAGCATACCCTCTACGGTCTTGAAAAAGTTGCTCTTATAGAAGTTGTTATCGAGCTTCAGCTTCCTGTTGGCATCAAGAACGCCCGACTTTAGGAATGATCCGTGACTCTCAAAGCCGCAATACATGAGCCAGAATTGGGTCATTGGGCGGAACAGCATCTGCCGCATGGCCTTGTAGAAGCTGCCGAAGCTCACCGTGCCAGGGCCGTCTTTGACGCCCAATTCCATATTGCGCGAGTCGGAGAGTTGCAGGTTACTGCGACTGAAATCAACTATGGCAGTGGCCGCAAGCAATTCCATAAGGTGGGCATCGTTCTTTTGTGCGGCCATGCCTTCATGGTTTGCGTAAGCGTTGTCTTGCTCATCGCCGAGATAATACAGTGCATTCAGACCGCTGTTGCCCACTACCCCCTTCTCATAGTAGGTCAAAGCCGACTTGGCTTTGGAAATAAAGGTGTCTGAATCTATTTCGCTTTGGTCGCTCTGTTGCAGCCTGAAGTAGGGCAAAAGCGTAACTGCGCCTATCAATGGCACCACAGGCATTTGCTGTTCGGGGCTTCTCAGCGTCTTCAAAAGTAAGGGAAAGCCGCTTGCTCCGGTGCCTCCGAAGATGGAACTCACTATGAACAGGCGGTCGCCTTGAGCTACCGAATGCTGAATGGTGGCAAAATCGGGCGACGAGGCTATCTGATTGAGCACCACACTACCCATGTTCGGATTGCCCTTGAAGCCAACATCCATCGACGATTCAAGGTTTTTTTCGGAGAAAAGCATCTGTGTCAGTGCGCTGTTGGCCTCGTTCATGCCGGCCAAGTCAACAAACTGGCCGAACTTTCTACCGTCAGTGTCCTGTACCACCAGCGTATAGTTGGGCAAAAGGCACCTTATTTCGGTGGCGAAGAAGGTGGTTTGGCAGCCCGGACCGAACGCCAACTGTGAGCGAATCTTGCTGTATTCGTTCATCAAGCCCACTGTTCGGGTCAGATCTCCATTCTGCCTGTCGGGGTCGATTATTACCGGAACCACCACATCTATGCCATTGCCGAGGCGCACACCAGATGCCAACAGCATGGTGAGGGAGCGCAAAACGCGCGAGCCTGTACCTCCTATTGCAAACACATATAGTTTAGCCATTTGCTTGTTTCGTCTTTAAGGCCGGCCTATTATAGCAGGGCCGGAACCGTGATTGTTTTTATACTGTGACGCCAAGGCGCCGGTAATTGTCAGAAAGGGGCATGCGAACAGCTTGTACTCTTCCACTTAACGATAAGCGAAACCACAAGAAACGTCACGCAGGATATAACCCCGTTAGCCACGCCGAAGCTTAAGCAGTTGCCCCTGCCTATGTCAAGGGGCACCTGTTGGCTTGTTGCCATGTCGAGGCGGACCATGTTTCCGGCATTAAGATCGCTCACTGTCCACCAATAACCCAGCGCTACGTTGACCACAAAGCACACTATCAAGAACGGCAACCAGCCCAGAAAGCGGTTCAGCCGCGGATCGTCCACCACGTAGTAGAACAGCAATGCCACCGCCAAGGCTACGGCAATCATTATAAGACCTATGCCTATGAAGTGGTTGGAGCCGCCATCTGAGGTGAGCCCCCACATGTAATTGTCGAGCTCAAGACCGTAAAAGCTCTTCCAAAACAGCGAATATATGTTTCCGAAAATAGTGCCCATGGCTTGTTATTTTTTTAGTATGAACTTGACGGAGGTTAGCGTTCGCTCCTTGTAAGCGTCGGAAATGCCTCCTATTATGTATTTTATGCCCGACGTCTTGCTGAGGTTTGCCTTTATGTTGCGGCCGGTTTCGTCGTTTAGTTGCTCAGCCCAGACCGGCACTTCGGGCATCTGCAGCCGCAAGCTCTCACCTCCGGTCTTGACCTTTGGGGTCAATACTATGTCGGCCACGTGGCTGTATCGGCCTCCGCCCTTTACGGGAGCGATGCTCTCTATACGGGTAAACCGGTTGACGGGCCTAAGCATCGAGGGGTCGGTGGCATGGGTTCCGTCGAGCAACAGGGTCGAGAAGTTGGCCAGAAGGCGCAGCTTGTAGTTGCCTTTGCTGTCGGGAGTAAGCTCCAAGGAGTTGTTATGAGCCTCCTTGCCATACATGTTTGTGAAGCTGAAGTCCACACTCCTCGGAGTGGTAAAGGCGGCATAGTGGGTGTAACCATGTGGTATGCGCGCCATAGGAGCCTCAGAATTGAGCATGCTCAGGGCGTCACGGTTGCCTAATATAATAATGTAGTAGGGCCGACTCTTTACGTTCAGCCTCGTCTTTCCACTCTGATCGTAGTAGAAACCGTTGAATCTCGACTCCAAACGGAGCACTTCCACACTGAAGTTGGCATCACTTCTCAGCTTGCGGGCAATCACACTCTCTATCTGTATGCGCCGGTTGTAGAAGTAATTGGTGGCATCGCCTTGCGGCACATCAAGTATACAGTCGGACAGGAACACTGCCACCGAGTTGCGGTTCATACGGTTTACTATGGCGGAGAGCATATCTGCAATATCGGAATGGGCATGACTGCCGCCCACAAGGGCAAAGTTGGCGGGCGTTAGCTGGTTTACGAACTCCTTTATGGAGCCGCCAAAGGGCACCACCATGCTGTTAATGTAATTGATTTGGGTAGTATTGGCATGGGCAGAGAGCTCGGTTACGTAGCCATAAAGGGCATCTTTAAGCTCAGAACCGGCACACATGTAGCCGTCCATGCTGCCCGAATTCTCAACATAAACTTGCAGTTCGGGGGGCTGTATGGCCTTAGTGGCGGCCGAAGGTGATGGGGTCCACGCTATTTTCAACTTGTCTGAGCAGCCGCTAATTATTATAACTGCAGCGGAAAACAGCAGAAAACGGAGGCAGACTGTTAGCTTAGACTTGCTTTTGGGTATCATAATGCAAAATTAATAATTAAAGAAAAAAAGGTGGTTAAACTGCCGTTAATAAATCTTAACAGTCTTTTTGTGGTATAAAACTAACACTCCCTTGCCTCCAAATCATCACTCTCCTGACAGCATGCAAATGCCATAATCGGATTACTGAGCTGATGTAAACCCACTACAGATGCTTGTAATTTTGTTACGGCACTGTCGTAATCTCATTACGGCACTGTCGTAATCTCATTACGGCACTG
>CAZUWO010000040.1:12457-21423 GCA_964623995.1 uncultured Prevotella sp.
TTACGGCACTGTCGTAATCTCATTACGGCACTGTCGTAATCTCATTACGGCACTGCCGTAACGCGATTACAGAAGTTCCGTAATCACGTTACGAAGCTTTCGTAATCGGATTACAGAAGTGCCGTAATAAGATTACGGGAAAGGAGGGTGCAGAAAGATGTATGTTTTACTCGCCTTACCATGATTTTAACCGCGAGCTGACTGCAATAAGAGCGAGTGCAGAAGTCTAAGTCAACCCGTTTACAAAGATACACTATTTTTATGTTAAAAGCAAGAAACCGAGCGCTCTTTTCTGTGTAAGCGTGGCCAGAAGCATAGGTTTAGGGCCTCAAACCCTATGGTTCAGCCTGCGCAAACAACCGGTTTACAGCCAGCATCCAATCCATTAAAGCGTCTCTACCCACAACAACGACACTTTTATACCGTAAATATACCAATATCTGCATAATGCCAGTGCCCACCCAGTCAACCGGAAACAAGCGCCGACTGCAGTAAATCAATATATCGGTTTCTTACGGTTTGTAAAACAAAAAGAAAGGCATCGGCTTCTGATAATGGCTGCCCCAAAGAGTCTTTGCAAATAATTTGCAAAAATAACGGATATAAATTAACAACAGGAAGCATTAGCAGCAACATGAAATAAGAGTATTTTTGACATCCTCTTAAAACGGTATAAGTATTAGCTAAATATTCAAACTGACAGCATAACCACCTTTTAAAATAGAAATTATAGAATATACGTATCAAAATGTTATATTTTAGAAGTCCACATGCCATAAATATGGACATTTGTCTTAAGCGGTCTTAAATATCAATACATTTGTGTTAATCCTCCTTAACAACCGTATTAATATTATGCAACGAAAACAAACATTTACTATTTTTGCATAGGACAATAAGAATAATTACCCTCACACAGTTCACTTAAATATCAGATTAAAGCAAGATTGTATTCAGTCATCGTTTTTATCTCCCTAACACAATAGGCTCTTAGGACAAGATTAAACCTCAACTGACAAAACCATAACATGAAAAAATTATACACACAACTCACCAAGCTCATATTCTGCGCCTCGGCAGCTCTGTGCTTTGCGGGCTCGGCTATGGCGGTTCCGGCTTACCCCGGCACCTTTACAGCCACACAACCCGACGGTACCACAGTGCAATTGCGGCTAATCGGCGACGAATGGCAGAGCTTTACAACCACTGCCGACGGATATTCGGTGGTGAAAAACAGCAATGGCAGTTACGTATACGCAAAGCTTAGCAACGGCATTCTTGTGGCAACCGACATCACGGCCCACAACGTAGGAAGCCGCAATGCGGCCGAACTGCAGTTTACAACCAGTACTCAGAAGTACTTAAAGCCCCAGATGAGCACCGCGGTGCGCCGTGCCAAGGCTTCGGAAGAGGCCCTAAGGCTCAGCAGCAGACGTGGTGCGGCTCCCTTCTTTGAGTATAGCAAGTTCCGTGGACTGGTAATTCTCGTTGAGTACAATGACTGTTCATTCTCCCGTTCCGATTATACGGAAATCGTTGACAGCATGATCAACGAGCGGGGATTTAGTGGTTACATGACCAATGCGGCACTTCCCGAACACATTACTTATACGGGTAGCGTGCGCGACTACTTCTACGACAACTCAGCTGGCCTCTTCGACCCCAAGTTCGACGTGGTAGGACCGGTCAAGATAGACCATAGCATGTATGAAGGGCGCAACAACTATCCCGGCTTACAGGAGGCAGCGCTCAGAGCTGCCGACTCTCTCGTGAACTACAAGAACTATGACACCGACAACAACGGTACGGTAGACATGGTTTATTTCATATTTGCCGGTGGCGGATCAAACTTCGGCAACAACGACAGCAGGCTGCTTTGGCCACACGCTTCTTATATTCCGAGCCTCTCGCTCGACGGTGTCCGCTTTGGCAGATATGCTTGCTCTACAGAGCTTTACGGCGCTCCGAGCAACGCTATACTTGATGGCATCGGCACAATATGCCACGAATTCAGCCATGTATTGGGACTTGACGACGAGTATGATACCGATTATTCGGGCAGTGGAGGCCAAAGCATACACCCCGGACGTTGGTCTGTGATGGCCAGCGGGCCTTATCTGAACAGTTCAAGAACCCCTTGTGGCTACTCACTCTTTGAACGTTACCAGGCCGGATTTGCCACTCCTGAGCTCATTACCACATCTGGCGACTACACTCTTGAGGATATCGACAAGTCGAATGCGGGTTACCGGATCAACTCTGCTGTGGATAAGGAGTTCTTTATGCTTGAAAACAGACAGCAAGGCAAGTGGAACGCTTACTTGCCAGGTCATGGAATGCTCGTTTTCCGCGTTGATTCCACCAACACAAGTGTATGGACAAGCAACGACATAAACTGCGATCCGTCGCACAACTATTATGAACTGCTGCGCGTTAACCCACGCATCAACGGCTCATCGCCTATTGACACTGGCTCCGACCCAATGCCTGGCACATCGAATGTAACAGAACTTGGCAACAATACCACTCCAAACCTGCGCTCATGGACTGGAATGCTGACAAGCATATCGCTGAGCAACATAAAGGAAACCAACGGTGTGATAACCTTCTCTGCAACGGTTGAAGACACACCTTCGGCAATTGAGGACTTTGAAACCATGCCCGTGATCACTTCTGACACCACAAACGTGGAGGGAAGATTCTGCACTTGGAGCTTCACTGGGGCACGTTTGGTGAGCCCAGACTCACTCCACACCGGTTTGGTAAGTGGAAACAAGGGCGTGGCCATGGTGCGTAGGGCTGAACTTGCCACAAGCATCATAAGCCACAACATGCAGACAATGAGCATAGACGTATATAATCCGGGCGAGCAGAGCGCCATGTTCAGCGTGTACAGTGTTAGCCCCTCTGGTGCCCGCACTATGCTTAGCGATTTCAGCGGCAGCCGTAACATACTGGTAGAGGGTGGCAAACGCACCACTTTGCAGTTCAGACTTAATGGCACATCCAACGTGGGCTTCGTTTTCAATGAACGTACCGGCTCGACAACAGACTCGGTCTATCTTGACAATTTCGCCATTACCTACGACAAGACTCCTACCGCCATTCAGGAGATAGCTGTCAATGCGGCCGACGATAACGGCGCCGTGAGCATCTACGACATGCAGGGCGTGCTCCTCACTAAGGTGAGAGCAGCCGACACTTCAGCCGCTCTCGGATTGCTGCCTCGTGGTGTTTACGTAATGCGACAAGGCTCAAAGGTGAGCAAAATACTCAATAAATAAAGCCAAACCAACTCCAAGGGTGTAAGCCTTGACCGCCTTTACGAGGACAGCGGAAAGGGTAAGCACCCAAGGAATCAAACAATAGCTCATGAATTTGTCCTCTAACTAAAACTCTAAAGATGAGAAAAACTACATCTCTAATTGCCCTGCTCTTGATTCTGCTTGGCATTCCTGTGAGCATAAATGCCCAACAGGAGGTAGTCACCTCAGCCAAAGGGATAGCCACAGCACAAGAAAGGCTACAACGTAGCAGCTCTCCGGCAAAGGCAACCCAGCTTCAGCTGACCGCTCCAAAGGAATCAATGAGCCTCTTTACGGGCACTCTGAAGGCGCAGCCCAAGGCCAAAGAGGCCAAGGTAGCCTCCACTTTGCGCCGTGCGGCCAAAAGAGTGAGTTCGGTTAACGACCTTTCCGGTAACTACATCTGGACCTCCAGCTCGCTAACAGGCAGCTTCGAGGGCGGACGTTCGGTTACTGTGGCAGCGCTTGGCACCGACTCCATTACGCTGACAAACCTTGTCAACAACGGATTTGTAGTGAAAGCTGCAGTCGATGTTGCCGCCGGGAAGTTCTACATTCCCAATCAGGTGGTTGCAAACGACACCGTCAACAATTGCAATGTTGACGTTTGCTACTTCACTATTACCGGTGGCAAGGCCATTATCGACCGTACGAAGGCCGTAACAGGTACCATCAATGCCGATGGCACGCTCCAAATAGACGACTATTGGGGCACTTTCGTAGCCGATGGAAGTCAGAAAGACGCTGTGTATACGGCTTGGTCGAACACTGAATTCGAGAAAGCCAACGGCCGTCTCGTATTTACCACAAATGAAGGCACCTTCACTTACAACGCTGTTATAGCGCAACCATCTACCAATGTGGTTACTGTGAAGAACTTCGCAGGCCAGGGCCACACCGTAGAGATTGAGCTTCAGCGCGACTCTACCGCCACTATAGCTTCGCAGGTGGCTATGTACGACTCACAGTATGGAAACTTCCAGACCGTGGGTGTTGTTGATCCAAATGCTGCTCAAGCTTCTTCGAGCAACTTCACAACTACTATTACTTGCTCAAAGGCTGCCAATAACAAGCGCATTTCATGGGGTCCATGGTCGCTTCTTGCTTCTGGCGCCTACGCAGGCTATAGGCTTACAGGCTACATTGAATATAATGATCAGAGCGCTACATTCACTTATCCGGCTCTTTCTGTATCAAGCTTCGAGGGAAGCGGTACCGAGGCAGACCCATATCAGCTGAAGACGCTCGACGACCTTATCCTTCTGTCTGACAAAGCCAACGCTTGGGAGGCCACAGACAGCATTGGTAATTTCGTCTTCCATCGCTCTTATAAGGGCAAATGGTTCAAAGTGATGAATGATATTGACATGCAGAACTACCGCTTCAAGCCAATATCAAACAGCTATACCTACCTGTTTGCCGGTAATTTGGACGGTGGCAACCACACAATATCCAACCTTAACGTGTCTTCTAGCGGCTATGCCGGACTCTTTGGACGCGTAGACTCGCTCACAACCATTAAGGATCTGACTTTCAAGAATGCCAATGTAACTTCTACAAGCAGCTTCAACGGCATTCTCGCAGGATGGGATAGCGGCAATGTTGACAATATTCACGTAGTCGATTCCAAGATCTCTGGCGACGGAATGGCAACAGGTTGCGTTTTCGGAACTGGTTCTACCATCACCAATTCTGATGTAATCAACAGTACTGTTACAGGCCTTGGCGGCTACGTTGGTGGTGTTGCCGGCGAAGTTGACGGCGGTATCAGCAACAGTTATGCCACTGGCACAACCATCAACGCTGGTGGTTCTGAGAACAATCCTGTAGGTGGTGTGGCAGGAAACCTCTTTGGTGCAAACGCAGAGAAGTGCTACTTCACCGGAACAGTATATGTTACGTCTTCAAATATGCGCATTGGCGGCGTGTTCGGTACTGCCTACAATGCCAATGTTGACCAGGTATTCTCAAGAGCTTACGTACGTGGCTACGACAGTAAGACTCAAGCCGGTGGCGTTATCGGTGACCTTGCAGCATCAAATCTAAGCAATGCCTACTCTACAAGTACAGTTATTGCCATAAGTACAGTTAATGCCGGTGGCATCACAGGCCGTGTTTCTCCGGCTTCTGTGGATGGTCAGACTGTTCAAAGTTCTGTTACAAACGCATTCTCTGCAGGCTATGTTGATGCCGAAACATATCAGTACGACACAAAGAACGGCGTGCGTGAGGCTCTGGGTGCCATAGATGAGGGCTCTAACCCAACTCTTTCGGGCATCTATTTCGATAATCAGATTACCAACAACCAATCGGTTCGCTTCAGCACTCCTACATCTGTACTTACTTCTGGTGAAGCTCTGAGCGGCTATGATGCCTCTAAGTGGACCTTCCAGAGTGGATACTACCCACGCTTGAAGTTCGCAGAGAACACTGAGGCTGCAGCTTACAGCTCGAGTGCACTCATCTTTGCCGAGGGCAACTCACTGCTCAACATGGCTAAACCGGCCAAGGTGAACACCTTGGGTAGCACCAAGTTCAAGCTTGTTAAGGCCAATGTAACCAGCAATGAGGGCAACTACATGAGTATAAATGGTACTGACCTTGTTCTCAACGGAGGTTACGGAACCGATACTCTTTATGTTGTGAACGGCAAGGATTCACTCTCCTACGCCATCAAAGCTGCACCTGTAACCCTTGAAGGTGCCGGTACAGAGGATAATCCTTACCAGATCAAGACTAAGGCTGACATGATTTATCTGTCTGACCTTACAACAAACAAGAACTTGTATTTCCCTGACACATACTTCAAGATGATGAACGACATCGACATGGAGTATGACTCAACTTTCGTTGGCTTTGCTAATAATCCTGACGATGCATACTCCCGCTTTGCCGGAACATTCGACGGAGGCAACCATACACTCCATAACCTCTATCTTGGAGGCTACGTTGTGTGGAACTCCAAGCCAAATAAGGAGTTTGGCGACGGCACAGGCGATCCGAAGACTGGCAACACTGGTTCGAAGGGATGGAATGGACTGTTCAGCCGCCTCGACATAACGGGTGCTGTTAAGAACCTCACCATCGCTGCCGATGCACGCCTTGAGTTCTTCGCTACTGCCGGTCCATTCGTTGGAAGCAACTATGGACTCGTAGAGAACTGCCGCAACTACGCTACCGTTAAAGGTCTTAGCTGCTGGATTGGCGGCATTACAGGTACCAATGAGAAGGAAGGTATCATTAGAAACTGCTTCAACGCTGGTAATGTAACTACAGGTTACATGTGTGCTGGCGGTATTACCGGTAGGTCGTATGGCCACATCGAAAACAGTATGAACATAGGCGCAGTTGTCGTAGACCAACTTTCATACTTCATAGATGCTTCTAACTCAAGGGATGTAACTAAGTTGAAGTTCGCCGGAGGTATAGTAGGAACTTTTTCTGCCGGTACTATCAGCAACTGTGTAAATGCAGGAACAGTTTATGCTTACACGGCTAACGCCGGCGGTATAACAGGAAACACTTACAAAGCGACCGATAGTTACAAGGACGTAGGTCTTAGTGACATTATCAGTACAGTAAATTACGGTACTGTTCTGACACGTGACCAAGCCTATATCGGCAGTATCAGCGCCCAAGATGACTCTTATGGCACATTGAACAAGTACAACTACTATGACAAGCAGACCGTTCCTTACACTTCTGGCGGTAGCAAGGAGACTCCTGGCACCACTGGTGTTGAAACATCTGTACTCACAAGCGGTCAGAAACTCGAAGGTCTGGCCGACAGTCTCTGGCAATTCGAGGCAGGAAAATATCCTGTGCTGAAGCAGTTTGCCGACATTTCCAATGTCAAGACTGCAATAAGCGTAATTCCTCAGATAGCTACCGGCGAAACAGCAACCAACCTCAAGAGCAACATCACTTTGAATGCACCTGCCCAAACTACGTGGCAGCTCACTCAAGGCACATCTTTCAAGATTGAAGATGGCAAGGTGGTGGTACCGACTTTGGTTAGCAGCCTACAAGTAGATACTCTTATGGCAACTGCAAGCGATGGTTACGTTAAGGTTTTGATTATCAAGCAGCGCTATCCGTTCCCACTTTCGGGCGAAGGAACTGCCGCTTCACCATTCCTTATCAAGACTGCCGCTGACTGGAATGCCGTAGCCGACTTCAACGCAGACTGTGCTGAAGACTTCAAAGGCAAGTATCTGCGCGTTGAAAACGACATTGACTTCACCGGAGTTGACTTCAAACCAATTGCCGGAGACTTCATAACAGCTTTCAATGGCAACTTCGACGGTAACGGAAAGACCATTTCCGGCATCGTAAACAAGTCGATAGCTACCAACCAAGGCGGCGGTGCTTTCGCCGTAATCGGTCCTGACGGCTATGTACATGACCTGACTCTTGAAGGCAAGATGACCGCTACCCACACCTACGCAGGTGGATTCGCCGGCGACGTATATGGTAAGGTGGCCAACAGTGTCAATAAGATTGCCGTTACAAGCAACAAGACCTATGCTGCAGGATTTGTGGCTCATGCTTACGGTACAGCAGAGTTTGACAGCTGCTACAACCGTGCAGAAGTTTCATCTTCTACCTCTTATATGGGTGGATTTGCTGCTAACGTAGTGAGCGGAGCCAAATTCAACGCTTGCGGCAATGAAGGAAAGGTAAGTGAAACTGGTACCTCAGGCTATGTTGCAGGCTTTGCCGCAGTTAGTAATGGTGCTGAATACAACCACGTTTACAACACAGGCGAAATTGCTATAAGCAAGACCAACAACTCAACTATAGTGGCTGGACTTATAGCAACCGTGAGTGGAACAGACACTCTGAAGATAAGCAACAGCTATAATACTGCTTCTATTACTGCCAAAGGTAATGTTGCTGGTCTTATAACATCAAGTTATAGCTACAAAGCTATAATTGAGATGGACAGCTGTTACAACACCGGTGACATAATTGCCGCTGCTACTTCTGCAACAAGTAGTTCTCCTACGGCCGGATTGATAAGCTATTACTCTCTTGGTTCTAAGGTTACCAACAGCTGGAATAGCGGTACCATCATGTCGGACAAGAACGTTTACGCTGCAGGACTGCTGGGCAACTGTGCAAGTGGCAACACCACAGGAACCACAATCATCAGCAACTGCTACAACACTGGTGACGTTGTGGCCAACGGAAATCAAGGTGCTGGCATCGTAGCCTACTCTGTTAGAAGCAACATGATTGTGGAGAACTGCTACAATACCGGTAACATTGAGGGTGGATTCGGCCTTGGCGGCATCGTAGGTTGCCTCGCCGGAGATACAACCAACGTTATACGCAACTGCTATAACACTGGTAACATAACCACTTCTACCAACCGTGCAGGCGGACTTATCGGCTACGGCATCGGTAAAGGCACTGTAGAGAATTGCTTCAATATAGGTAACGTAACCACAACCCTCACCGCAGGCGGTACAAACTCGACTAAGTCGGGTTACGCTATGGGCGGTCTGGCCGGTACTTCCTATGCTCACTTCTACAATTGCTACAATACCGGTACAGTAACAGGTGCAAGTTTCGTAGGCGGACTTGTAGGTCAGCCTTCTAGTGTCACCAATCTGAGCAGCGGTAACGCAACTGAGTTCCACAATTGCTATAACGCCG
>CAZUWO010000041.1:0-21336 GCA_964623995.1 uncultured Prevotella sp.
CAGACAAGAGTTTTAGTTTTGTCATCAAGACTCCTCCTGCTGCCGTTCAGCTCAAGGAAGCCGCTAAGGTAAAAAGTGGTTCTGGTGAGCCTAACCGCAAGAAAGTCGCTTCTGTAACTTGGGATCAAGTTAAGGCAATCGCAGAAGACAAGATGTCTGACCTCAACTGTTTCACGGTAGAGAGTGCAATGCGTCTCGTCGCTGGTACTGCGCGTAGTATGGGTATCACTGTTAAAGGTGATTTCCCCGGTAAATAATTTAATACTTCGCTTTCAAAATGAGTAAACTGACAAAAAATCAAAAATCAGTAGCTGATAAGATCGAAGCAGGTAAGGTGTACACGCTAAAAGAAGCTTCAGAGTTGGTTAAGGAAATTACCACAACTAAGTTTGATGCTTCAATTGATATTGATGTTCGTTTGGGTGTAGATCCACGTAAGGCCAACCAAATGGTTCGTGGCGTGGTTTCTCTGCCTAATGGAACTGGTAAGGTTACCCGTGTTCTCTGCCTTTGCACTGCCGATCAGGAAGAAGCTGCCAAGGCTGCCGGAGCCGACTATGTTGGTCTTGATGAGTATATCGAAAAGATCAAAGGCGGTTGGACCGACGTAGATGTCATCATAACAATGCCTTCCTGCATGGGTAAGGTTGGCCCTCTGGGACGTGTTCTTGGTCCTCGTGGCCTTATGCCTAACCCAAAGAGCGGTACTGTAACCATGGATGTGGCTAAGGCCGTTAAGGAAGTTAAGCAAGGTAAGATAGACTTCAAGGTCGACAAGTCTGGTATTGTCCACACGTCTATAGGTAAGGTTAGCATGACCGCTGATCAGATATATGGCAACGCTAAGGAGTTTATCCAGTCGGTAATCAGACTCAAGCCTGCTGCTGCTAAGGGTACATACTTGAAGAGTATCTTTATTTCGAGTACGATGAGTAAGGGTATCAAGATTGATCCTAAATCAGTTGAATAACTCTAAAAGTTCCGAAAAATGAAGAAAGAAGTAAAAGATACAATCATTACTGAGCTTGGCGAGAAGCTTAAGGAATATCCTCATTTCTATTTGGTAGATGTAACCGGACTGAATGCAAAGGATACAAGTGATCTTCGCCGTAAGTGCTTTAAGAACGACATAAAGATGATCGTTGTGAAGAATAAGCTTCTTCACAAGGCATTTGAGGCTTCTGATATCGACTACGAGCCCCTTTATGGTGCATTGAAAGGCAATACAGCCGTGATGCTGACACAGGTGGCTAATGTGCCGGGCAAGCTTTTGAAGGATTACACGAAGACAGGCATTCCTGCTCTGAAGGCTGCTTATGCTGAGGACACAATCTTCGTTGGTGCTGATAAGCTTGACGAACTGGCATCTCTGAAGAGCAAGAACGAGCTCATCGCCGATGTTGTGGCTCTGCTGCAGTCGCCGGCAAAGAACGTTGTTTCAGCTCTCCAATCAGGCGCAAACACTATTCATGGTGTGCTGAAGACTTTAGGCGAGCGTGCTGAGTAAACCCAATAAAGTCTACAATTAAACATCATAAGAATAATTAAAATTTAGAATAAAATGGCAGACATTAAAGCTATTGCAGAAGAGTTGGTAAACCTTACCGTTAAAGAGGTTAATGAGTTGGCAAACGTCCTGAAAGAGGATTATGGAATTGAGCCGGCTGCCGCAGCTGTGGCAGTTGCTGCTGGTCCTGCAGCTGGTGCTGCTGAGGCTGCAGAGGAGAAGAGCTCTTTCGATGTAGTTCTCACTGAGGTTGGTGCTACTAAGCTTCAGGTTGTTAAGGCCGTTAAGGAGGCTTGTGGTCTTGGCTTGAAGGAGGCTAAGGATCTCGTTGACGGTGCTCCTGCTACTGTTAAAGAGGGCCTGAGCAAGGAAGAGGCTGAGAATCTCAAGAAGGCCATCGAGGCTGCTGGAGCAAAGGTTGAGCTTAAGTAAGCTTAATTAAATCTTTTTAAAATAGGGTTAGGATTTGCCAAGTAGGCAATTCCTAACCTTTTTATGTCTTTATCAAGACTTTTACTTAATATATGGCAACTAAGATAATCAACAACAGAGTAAATTTCGCAACTGTAAGGAATCCGTATCCTTACCCGGATTTTCTCGATGTGCAGTTGAAATCGTTCCAAGATTTCCTGCAACTCGATACACCACCAGAGGAGCGTAAGAACGATGGACTCTATAAGGTGTTTTCTGAGAATTTCCCAATTACGGATACACGCAACAATTTCGTCCTTGAGTTCTTGGACTATTACATCGATCCACCCCGCTATACTATCGATGAATGTCTTGAGCGTGGCCTGACATACAGTGTGCCACTCAAGGCAAAGATGAAGCTGTATTGTACTGATCCTGATCATGAGGACTTTGGAACATTCATTCAGGATGTCTTTCTTGGTACAATACCGTATATGACCCCTAACGGCACCTTTGTTATTAATGGTGCTGAGCGTGTTGTGGTTTCTCAGTTGCATCGTTCTCCTGGCGTTTTCTTTGGTCAGGGTGTTCATGCTAACGGCACGGTGCTTTATAGTGCGCGTATTATTCCGTTCAAAGGTTCGTGGATTGAGTTCGCCACTGACATTAACAATGTGATGTACGCATACATTGACCGTAAGAAGAAGTTGCCTGTTACAACTCTTCTGCGTGCCATTGGATATGAGAAAGATAAAGACATATTGGGCATATTCAATCTTGCTGAGGAAGTAAAGGTCAACAAGAAGAATATGAAAGCCGCTATCGGGCGTAAGCTCGCGGGCAATGTGATGAAGACTTGGTTCGAGGATTTTGCCGATACAGATACAGGTGAAGTTACTTCTATAGAGCGTAATGAAGTTATAATCGAACGAGGTACTGAGATTACAGAAGATAATATTGATGATATTCTGGACAGTGGCGCTCAAACTATCTCTCTGGAGAAGGATGAGAAGACTTCACAAGAATATTCCATTATCTATAATACACTCGATAAGGATACCAGCAATTCTGAAAAAGAGGCTGTGCTTTACATATATCGTCAGTTGCGTAATGCAGATCCAGCTGATGATGCCAGTGCACGCGAAGTGTTCCAAAACCTCTTCTTCAGTGATAAGAGATACGACCTTGGTGAGGTAGGCCGCTATCGCATCAACAAGAAGTTGGGTCTCAACATTGATATGGATGTGCGTGTCCTTACCAAGGAGGATATTATTGAGATTATAAAATATCTCATTAAGCTTATCAATTCCAATGCCACGGTCGATGATATTGACCACTTGTCAAATCGTCGTGTGCGCACTGTAGGTGAGCAACTTTCCAATCAGTTCTCTATAGGACTAGCTCGAATGAGTCGTACCATCCGTGAACGTATGAATGTCCGCGACAATGAGGTGTTTACTCCGACCGATTTGATTAATGCCAAGACTATATCCAGTGTTATCAATTCGTTCTTCGGCACCAATCCTTTGTCTCAGTTCATGGATCAGACTAACCCACTTGCCGAGGTAACTCACAAGCGTCGTCTTTCTGCTCTTGGTCCAGGTGGACTTAGTCGTGAGCGTGCCGGATTTGAGGTTCGTGACGTCCATTATACTCACTATGGTCGCCTGTGCCCGATTGAGAGTCCTGAAGGTCCTAACATTGGACTTATTTCTTCACTTTGCTTGTATGCCAAGATAAACGATCTTGGATTCATAGTTACACCTTATCGCAAGGTGGAAGATGGCAAAGTGGATATGGACAACAGTCATGTAGTGTTCATGACAGCCGAAGAAGAAGAGGATAAGATTATAGGTCAGGGCAATGCTCCACTTAATGAGGATGGCTCATTCGTACGTAAATATGTGAAATGTCGTAAGGATGCCGATTATCCTGTTGTGGCACCAAACAAGGTTGCACTCATGGATGTAAGTCCTCAGCAGATTGCTTCGGTTTCAGCTGGACTGATACCTTTCCTTGAGCATGACGATGGACATCGCGCCTTGATGGGTTGTAACATGATGCGTCAGGCTGTACCATTGCTTCACAATGATGCTCCTATAGTTGGAACAGGCTTGGAGAAACAGGTTTGTGAAGACTCTCGTACCATGATAACAGCTGAAGGCGATGGCGTTATCGACTATGTTGATGCAAATACCATACGCATTCTTTATGATCGTACGGAGGATGAGGACTTTGTCAGCTTTGAGCCGGCCATGAAGGAGTATAGAATATCCAAGTTCCGTCGCACAAACCAAAATATGGTAGTAGACCTTCGTCCAATTTGTAATAAAGGTCAGCGTGTGAAGAAGGGAGATATTCTTACCGAAGGTTATGCTACAGAGAATGGTGAACTTGCTCTTGGTCGCAACCTGCTTGTAGCATATATGCCTTGGAAGGGATACAACTACGAGGATGCTGTCGTCATAAGTGAGCGTATGGTGCGTGAGGATATCCTCACATCAGTTCATGTAGACGAGTATTCTCTCGAAGTCCGTGAAACCAAACGTGGTGTAGAAGAGTTTACAAGCGATATTCCAAACGTGAGTGAAGAAGCCACTAAGGATCTCGATGAGAATGGTGTTATCCGTGTGGGTGCACGTGTTGAACCAGGTGATATTCTTATAGGTAAGATTTCACCTAAGGGAGAGAGTGATCCTTCACCTGAGGAAAAGTTGCTTCGTGCAATATTCGGTGATAAGGCTGGCGATGTGAAAGATTCATCGCTTAAGGCTAATCCATCACTGAGTGGTGTTGTAATAGATAAGAAACTGTTCTCTCGTGCCGTAAAGACTCGCGAAAGCAAAAAGCAGGATAAAGAGACCCTGAAGAAGATCGATGAGGAATATGAGGCAAAAGTAAACGACCTTAAGGATATCCTTGTTGACAAGCTGATGACTTTGACCGCCGATAAAGTTTCTCAGGGCGTCAAGGACTACAGTGGAGCTGAAATAATTACCAAGGGCAGCAAGTTCACAATTGCCGCATTGAAGAACCTTGATTACGAGGGAATACAGTCAAACAACTGGACAGGCGATGAGCATACCGATGGTCTGATTCGTCAGCTCATAATGAATTTCATTCGCAAATACAAGCAGATGGATGCCAGCTTGAAGCGTAAGAAGTTTGCTATCACTATCGGTGATGACCTTCCGTCAGGTGTACTTCAGATGGCTAAGGTTTATATTGCTAAGAAGCGTAAGATTCAGGTAGGCGATAAACTTGCCGGTCGTCATGGTAATAAAGGTATCGTTTCTAAGATAGTACGCACAGAGGATATGCCGTTCCTTGAGGATGGACGTCCAGTCGACCTTGTACTCAACCCGATGGGTGTGCCTTCACGTATGAATCTTGGACAGATATTTGAGGCTATTCTCGGAGCCGCTGGTAAACGTCTTGGCGTTCGTTTTGCAACTCCTATCTTCGATGGTGCCAAGCTTGAGGATCTTCAGGAATGGACAGACAAGGCTGGACTGCCTCGCTTGTGCTCAACACACATCTATGATGGCGAGACAGGTGAGATGTTCGACCAGCCGGCAACTGTAGGTATCACCTACTTCTTGAAGCTCGGTCACATGGTAGAGGATAAGATGCACGCCCGTTCTATCGGTCCGTACTCGCTTATCACGCAACAGCCTCTTGGAGGTAAGGCTCAGTTTGGTGGTCAGCGCTTCGGAGAGATGGAGGTTTGGGCCATTGAGGCCTTCGGTGCAAGTCACGTACTTCAGGAAATCCTTACCATCAAGTCCGATGATGTTACAGGCCGTAGCAAGGCCTATGAGGCTATTGTCAAAGGCGAGCCTATGCCAACACCAGGTATTCCTGAGTCGCTCAATGTGCTTCTGCATGAGCTCCGAGGCCTTGGACTGAGCATCAAGCTTGACTAAGTAAAAAACACCCTAAACCGACACAAATTTAGATATGGCTTTTAAAAGAGACAATAAAGTTAAGAGTAATTTCACCAAGATTACCATAAGCTTGGCCTCGCCTGAGGAGATTCTTGAGAACTCCTACGGTGAAGTAACCAAGCCTGAAACCATTAACTATCGTACTTACAAGCCTGAACGTGATGGCTTGTTCTGCGAACGTATTTTCGGTCCTACAAAAGACTACGAGTGTGCTTGTGGCAAATATAAGCGCATTCGTTACAAGGGTATTGTCTGCGACCGTTGCGGTGTTGAGGTTACAGAGAAAAAGGTACGTCGCGAGCGTAGTGGACACATTGAACTTGTTGTGCCTGTGGCTCACATTTGGTACTTCCGTTCGCTGCCTAACAAGATAGGCTATCTGCTCGGACTGCCAACAAAGAAGCTCGATTCGGTAATCTATTACGAAAAATACATTGTAATCCAGCCGGGAGCTGCTTCAAAGCTCAAGGACGAAGAGGGTCTGGAACTTAATGGCTCTCATAAGATGGACCTGATTTCTGAGGACGAGTATCTTGATATTCTTGATAACAGACTCCCAGAAGACAACCAAAGACTTGAAGATACAGATCCGAATAAGTTCATTGCTAAGATGGGTGCCGAGGCTATTTATGACCTACTAAAGGGACTTGACCTTGATGCATTGAGCTATCAGCTTCGTGATCTTGCCAACAATGACTCCAGTCAGCAACGCAAGACGGAGGCTTTGAAGCGTCTTCAGGTGGTAGAGGCTTTCCGTTCCTCCAAGGATATAAACCGTCCGGAATGGATGATAATGAAGATTATCCCAGTTATTCCACCAGAGTTGCGCCCACTTGTTCCGTTGGATGGTGGTCGTTTTGCCACATCTGACTTAAATGACCTCTATCGTCGTGTTATTATCCGCAATAACCGACTGAAGAGACTGATTGAGATTAAGGCTCCAGAGGTTATTCTTCGCAATGAGAAGCGTATGTTGCAAGAAGCTGTCGACTCGTTGTTCGATAATTCCCGTAAGTCTTCAGCTGTAAAGAGTGAGAGTAACCGTCCATTGAAGTCGCTTTCCGACTCACTCAAAGGCAAACAGGGTCGTTTCCGTCAGAACCTCCTTGGAAAACGTGTCGACTATTCAGCACGTTCTGTTATCGTTGTAGGTCCTGAGCTTAAGATGGGTGAATGTGGTCTGCCTAAGCTGATGGCAGCCGAGCTCTATAAGCCTTTCATTATCCGTAAGCTTATTGAACGCGGTATTGTGAAGACAGTGAAGAGCGCCAAGAAGATTGTTGATCGTCGTGAACCGGTTATCTTCGACATACTTGAAAATGTGATGAAGGGCCATCCTGTGCTCCTCAACCGTGCTCCTACGCTTCACCGTCTTGGTATTCAGGCTTTCCAGCCACGCCTTATTGAGGGCAAAGCCATTCAGCTTCACCCGCTTGCTTGTACAGCTTTCAATGCCGACTTCGATGGTGACCAGATGGCAGTCCACCTCCCATTGAGCAACGATGCCATACTTGAAGCACAGATTCTGATGCTTCAGAGCCACAATATTCTTAATCCTGCCAATGGAGCTCCTATTACAGTTCCGTCTCAGGATATGGTGTTGGGACTCTATTACATAACAAAACTGCGTCCAAATGTTAAGGGAGAAGGTCTTACTTTCTATGGACCGGAAGAAGCTATCATAGCTCACAACGAAGGACGTTGCGATCTTCATGCTAAGGTAAAAGTCATAGTCAACGATATTGTTGACGGACGCTTGCAGAAACGCATGGTTGAGACTTCCGTGGGTCGTGTCATTGTAAATCAGATTATTCCCGATGAGGTAGGCTATTTTAATGATGTAATTAGTAAGAAGACTCTTCGTGGCATCATAGCCGACGTTATTAAGGCTGTTGGTATGGCTCGTGCTTGCGATTTCCTTGATGGCATCAAGAACCTTGGTTACCGCATGTCTTATCTTGCTGGACTTTCATTCAACCTCGACGATATCATAGTTCCGCCAGAGAAGGATGCCATAGTTCAGAAGGGACAGGATGAGGTTGACCAGATCCAGGCCAACTATGATAACGGTTTCATAACCGATAATGAGCGTTATAATCAGGTTATCGACACTTGGACCCATGTTAACAATCAGCTTGGTGATGTCTTGATGAAGGAAATGGCCAGTGCTGATCAGGGATTCAATGCCGTTTACATGATGCTCGACTCTGGTGCCCGTGGTTCTAAAGACCAAATCAAGCAGCTTTCAGGTATGCGTGGACTTATGGCTAAGCCTCAGAAAGCAGGAGCTGAAGGTCGTGGAACCATCGAGAATCCTATTCTTTCCAATTTCAAGGAAGGAATGTCAGTGCTTGAGTACTTCATTTCTTCCCACGGTGCTCGTAAGGGACTTGCCGATACGGCTATGAAGACAGCAGATGCCGGTTACTTAACTCGCCGTCTTGTCGACGTTGCCCATGATGTTATTATCACAGAAGAAGACTGTGGTACTCTCCGTGGCCTTGTTTGTACGGCTTTGAAGAATGGCGACGAGGTTATCAGTACTCTTGGTGAGCGTATTCTTGGTCGTGTTAGTGTTCACGATATTGTTGACCCAACAACTGGTGAGCTTATTTGTGCTGCCGGTGAAGAGATTACGGAAGACAAGGTGGCCAAGATCGAAGCTTCGCCTATCGAAAGTGTCGAGATTCGTTCGGTACTTACCTGTGAGAGTAAGCATGGCGTATGCATGAAGTGCTATGGTCGTAACCTTGCTACAGCCCGTATGGTGCAGCTCGGCGAAGCCGTTGGCGTTATTGCTGCTCAGGCTATTGGTGAGCCTGGTACCCAGCTTACGCTTCGTACCTTCCACGCCGGTGGTGTTGCTGGTAATGCTGCAGCCAATGCTTCTATTGTTGCGAAGAACGATTCTGTGCTCGAATTCGACGAACTTCGTACCGTTCCATTCGTTGAAAAAAGCGAAGAGAAGGATGTTAACTGCCAGATGGTAGTCAGCCGACTGGCCGAGGTTCGCTTCGTTGATCCTAATACAAAGATAGTTCTCAGTACTCTTAACGTGCCTTATGGTAGTTCTCTCTACTACAAAGAGGGCGATTCAGTTAAGAAAGGTGACGTTATAGCTCGCTGGGATCCTTTCAATGCTGTTATCGTCAGTGAGTATGCCGGTACGTTGAAGTTCCGCGACGTCATTGAGAATCAGACTTTCAAGGCTGAAACCGATGAAACTACAGGTCTTACCGAGCGTATCATCATTGATTCACGCAACAAGTCGCTTGTTCCTGTTTGCGATGTAATTGGTAGTAATGGCGAGGTTCTTGGCACTTACAACTTCCCTGTAGGTGGCCACGTGGTGGTTGAGGATGGTCAAACCATCAAGACAGGTACCACTCTCGTTAAGATTCCACGCTCCATGGCCAGCGCCGGCGACATCACTGGTGGTCTGCCACGTGTAACCGAGCTGTTTGAGGCTCGCAATCCATCTAACCCTGCTGTCGTGTCTGAAATCGATGGTGAGGTAACCATGGGCAAAGTAAAGCGTGGCAACCGTGAGATTATCATCACTTCTAAGACAGGCGAGCAGAGAAGTTATCTTGTATCGCTCAGTAAGCAGATTCTTGTACAGGAGCATGATGCAGTGCGTGCCGGAACTCCATTGTCCGACGGCCATATCACTCCGGCCGATATCCTTGCCATTAAGGGTCCTACGGCTGTACAGGAGTACATTGTCAATGAGGTGCAGGATGTCTATCGCCTTCAGGGTGTGAAGATAAACGACAAGCACTTCGAGATTATCGTACGCCAGATGATGCGTAAGGTGCAGATCGATGAGCCGGGCGATACCGTATTCCTTGAGCAAGAATTGGTCGACAAGCTCGACTTCGCTGCCGAGAACGACCGTATCTGGGGTAAGAAAGTTGTGGTAGATGCCGGCGATAGTGAGAATTTGCAGAAGGGACAGATTATTTCTGTACGCAAGTTGCGTGAGGAGAACTCCAACTTAAAGCGCCGCGACCTCAAGCTCGTTCAGGTTCGTGATGCCGTTCAGGCCACAGCCACTCAGGTTTTGCAGGGCATCACCCGCGCCGCTCTTGGTACCAAGAGCTTCATGAGTGCCGCTTCGTTCCAGGAAACCACCAAGGTACTCAACGAAGCTGCTATCCGTGGCAAGGTCGATTACCTCCAGGGCATGAAGGAGAACGTTATCTGCGGTCACCTTATTCCTGCCGGAACAGGTCTCCGTCAGTGGGATCGCCTCATCGTTGGTTCAAAGGAGGACTACGATCGCATCGAGGCCAACCGCAAAAACGTGCTCGATTTTGCCGATCAGAAAGCAGAATCCCCTGTGGTAGATTAAGTTTCTTAGCTTAGATAAATCTTATATTGTAAGACCCTACAAGGCTTAAAGTCTTTGTAGGGTCTAACTTTTTTTGTTGTAGTCTCAAAAATCTTGTTTGCTATCTTGCCAGACAATTGCGTACAAGCAATCGTAAAAGCCGTTGATTTCCTTCTTAAAGGAAACGTCGAATGGTAAAATTGTCTTCTTTTTCTTTGATAATTTGCCGAATAATAGTAACTTTGTAGCAATGAACTTTGACGAAGGAAAAGCCGTAAAGTGGTGTGAAAACCTTATCGTGGCAGATGCAGATTACATCGATCACGTAGCGTTGTTGCTCAGTGTTGACTTCGAACGCATGCTGGGACGTCAAGTCGGAGCTGCCGATTTGGCGCGTTGGCTTGTGTGTGTGGCCCTTGACGGAGGCTTGCGACCTGGCAACAACGAGACGCAAGTGGCTCTTATACACAATAAACAGACAGCAAAGTTGGATAATTTTGTACCATCTGTGTTGGCTGATGAGCTTAACGGCAAGGCCTTTCGTGATGAGCTGTTGGGCGAGTTTGCCATAAACACGGTGGCAGTAGAGTCAATGACCACTAAGGATGAGGTCATAACCGATCTCGTAGGCGAAGCCATTGGGCACCCTGAGGTGAAACGTGTCATGGTTGTCCCCGACGGTGAAGAAGGCGATAGCTGGGATATGCTGCGCCAATTGCTTCACCAAGTGGCCGACGAATCAAAGCATGTCACGCTGTTTGCCATGCAACCAATGGCTGGAGGTAATTTCCGTCAGGAAATGTTGGGCTATTCCATGCTGCAGGCATTGGGCATAAAGGCCGACGATATTGAAAAGCTGAAGAACTGAAAATGTTGGTTCTGTCAGCCTGAATCCACAAATTGAAAACCAAAAACTTCTGATACTAAAATGAGCAAAGTATTAATGATAGGCGCAGGAGGAGTGGCCACAGTGGCTGCTTTCAAAATAGCGCAAAACAAAGATGTGTTCACCGACTTCATGATTGCAAGCCACCACTTGGAGAAATGCGTTAAACTTGTCGACGCAATCCATAGCAAGGGCTACGACATGGATATAAAGACTGCCGAGGTTGATGCCGACGACGTGGAACAACTTAAGGCTTTAATGAGCGACTATAAGCCCGATTTGGTCATAAATCTGGCTCTTCCATATCAGGATCTTACCATAATGGAGGCCTGTCTTGCTTGTGGTTGCCACTATCTTGACACAGCCAACTACGAGCCTAAGGACGAAGCCCATTTCGAATACTCATGGCAGTGGGCCTATATGGATCGCTTCCGCGAAGCCGGACTTACGGCAATACTCGGTTGTGGCTTCGATCCGGGAGTGTCTGGCATATTCACGGCCTATGCCGCTAAGCATGTTTTCGATGAGATTCAGTATCTCGACATTGTCGATTGCAATGCCGGCAACCATCATAAGGCCTTTGCCACTAACTTCAATCCTGAGATAAACATTCGCGAGATAACTCAGAAAGGACTCTACTACGAGAATGGTGAGTGGATAGAAACAGAGCCTCTCGAGGTTCATAAGTCGCTGACATATCCTAATATAGGTCCACGCGAAAGTTATTTGATGCACCACGAGGAACTGGAATCGCTGGTTAAGAATTATCCTACCATAAAGCGTGGCCGTTTCTGGATGACGTTCGGCAAGCAGTATCTCACCTACCTTGACTGCATTCAGAATCTTGGCATGAGTCGTATCGATCCTATCACCTATGAAGCTCCACTCCACGACGACCCGAAAAAGACCGTTAAGGTCGACATTGTGCCTCTTCAGTTCCTCAAAGCAGTTCTGCCTAATCCGCAAGATCTTGGCCACGACTACGAGGGTGAGACGAGTATAGGCTGCCGTATCCGTGGATTGAAGGATGGTAAGGAGCATACATATTATATATATAACAACTGCAAGCACCAGGAAGCCTACAAAGAAACCGGCATGCAAGGTGTAAGCTACACCACAGGTGTGCCCGCCATGATTGGTGCCATGATGCTTCTTAAGGGCATTTGGCGCAAGCCGGGAGTGTGGAACGTGGAAGATTTCGACCCCGATCCATTCATGGAGCAGCTCAATAAGCAGGGTCTTCCTTGGCACGAGGAGTTCGACAAGGACCTGGAGCTGTAGGCTTATAATTAAAAAGCAAAACCAAATAAACCACATTTAATAATGGCAAAAGACAACACAACTGCAGGCGGCGATGTGAAGAATGAGAAGCTTAAGGCTCTCCAAGCCGCAATGAGCAAGATAGAAAAAGACTTCGGCAAGGGCTCCATCATGCGCATGGGCGATGAGGAAGTTGAGGATATCGACGTGATTCCTACCGGAAGCATCGCCCTCGATGCCGCCCTCGGCGTGGGGGGCTATCCCCGTGGGCGTATAATAGAAATCTATGGACCGGAGTCTTCTGGTAAGACCACGCTCGCCATCCATGCCATTGCTGAGGCTCAGAAGCAAGGAGGCATTGCTGCGTTTATCGATGCTGAGCATGCTTTCGACCGTTTCTATGCCCAAAAGCTTGGCGTTGACGTCGACAACCTGTGGATTTCTCAACCTGATAGTGGCGAACAGGCTCTCGAAATAGCCGATCAGCTTATACGTTCAAGTGCTATCGACATACTGGTGGTCGACTCTGTGGCTGCATTGGTGCCTAAATCAGAGATTGAAGGCACCATGGGCGACAACAAAGTTGGTCTCCAGGCCCGTCTGATGAGTCAGGCTTTGCGCAAGCTTACGGCCACAATCTCTAAGACAAATACATGCTGCATCTTCATCAACCAGTTGCGTGAGAAGATCGGAGTCATGTTTGGCAATCCTGAAACCACCACCGGTGGCAATGCCTTGAAGTTCTATTCATCCGTGCGCCTTGACATTCGCCGCATCGGAAGCATCAAGGACGGCGACAAGGTTATAGGCAATCAGGTCCGTGTAAAGGTCGTTAAGAACAAGGTTGCACCTCCTTTCCGCAAGGCTGAGTTCGAAATCACCTTTGGCGAGGGCATCAGTCAGGTGGGTGAAATAGTTGATTTGGGTGTTGAGTACAACATCATTCAGAAGTCGGGTAGCTGGTTCTCCTACAACGGAAGCAAGCTTGCTCAAGGTCGCGACGCTACAAAGAAGCTCATAAATGACAACCCCGAGCTCATGGATGAGCTGAAAGCCAAAATCATGGAGGCCATGAAGAGCAACCACGAGGAGGATTAACAGTTCCCTAAACTTATACCATTGGGGCGGCAAACAGCAGTTTTGTCGCCCTATTTTTCTGTTCTTTTATTGCCAAAGATTAGTGGTGTCCTGTGCCTTCATGTCATCCGTCATATCGGTTTCAATAATAAGGCACAAACTAAAGCAGCCAATCAAACCCTCGTTTGATTGGCTGCTTTTCGTTATGTTAGTGCAATCGGGAACTTTAGAAGTCCACTTCCAGACCTACACCAAACACCTTGTTTGTTCTGGTAAAGGCATCAGTATTGGTAACGTCTATATTCTGTCCGGCCATGTTCATTTGGGCTTCGCTCTGCTTGTTGAAGGTCTCGTAGTTGGTCCAGAAGTAACCAACGTTCACCTTTGCCTTCTTCGACACACGGAACCAGCCACCCAGTCCCACGCTGTAGCTGCTCACCACGAAGCTCATGTCATTAAGAAACTCGCCGTCACCCAGTCCGTAGAGCGTGCGTTGCATACCGGCCGACACTCCTATGTTCTTCGTTATGTCGTATTCCGTACCCAAGTTCCACTCCCATGTGTTGTGGCTCAGCTTTGTTTGCTTGTCTTTGTCCATGCGGGCATCCTTATCAAAGTAGTAGTGCACGCCGCCCATCACGCGCCATTGTGGTTTTATCTCATATTGGGCACCTATGGTCAGAATGCCCGGCATGTCGCCAGGTGTGTTCACTCCGTCAGCAAACAGCCCCGTGTCGTCGCGTTTTGTGTCGTTCTCTATGTTGAAATGGGTGGTAAATTCCAGTCTTGCGCCTATGTTCAGTCGGCCATAACGGAAGTCAACACCTATTATAGGATCTATCGACCAGCCCCTTTGGGTGCAGTCAAGGTATTTGTCAGCCACTTGTTCCTTCACCCCGTCTATTGTCTCAGCGCCGCTTTCAGCTATCTTTGCCCCTGTTGCGGCCTTCTTTGCTGCGGCCGAATACTGCGCAGCAGCTTCCTCATTGCCCGCCAGTTTAGCCTGTTCGGCCAGCAGGGCCAGCGAGTTTGCCTGTTGGCTGTATTCGGTAGCCTGTTGTCCAAGCTGCTCCGACGTAGCCCCAAGCCTGTCGTAGAGGTTCTCCATGTTTCCGCCCATGTTCACCTTTATGTCAGTTATGCTCCCCTCATATTTATTATAGATGTAGTTAAAGCGGAAGCCTCCGTAGAAAGCCCAGTGTTCATTCAGCTTGTAGGTGGCGCCCAACTGGAATCCGAACACGTACTGTTGTCCGTGAATATAGCTTTCCACGCTGTAGCCTGGAGTATCAGAGCCGAACCCGAGGTCCAGCCCGTACTGATTCTTAAAGGTGTTATTGGCTTGCTGAAGCATTGCCGGCAGCATGGCCACTTGGCGTTCAAACGAGCCCAAACCGTGGTTGAAGGTAGCCTTTCCGCCACCTCCTATCAGTCCGGCGTTTATCTGGAAGCCCCATTTGTCGTAGTTTAGGGCAGCCTGAATTGCCGGAATAATAGGCGCAGAGGCCTCACCCTTGAACTTCTTTATGCCGTTTTCGTCGCCGCCATTAAATTTTAAAGGCTGATAGTATGGAGTACCCTCGAGTCCTTTCACCGACATCCCACTGTATATAACACGGGTCTGGAAAGCACTTTGGTTAGCTACCGACAGATGGAATCCCTTAGGCAGAAATGCCACACCGGCCGGATTGCTGTAAGCTCCGTCTATTGCTATCACGCCGTCACGGGCCGGATTGCGCAAAAACTGAATGCTTTGATTGGTATTAGTGAGTATTCCTCCTGCCAGAGAGGGCAGGGTAGCAAGCGTCATCCCGACGAACATGCTGCATTTACTGATTGATATCATATCTTTCTTAAATGTGTAAAAAACCTTAAAAGATTGCTGCAAAGGTATGTAAATTGTTTAAAACAGCCAATTATTTGTTCTGATTTTCTTCTCGCTTTTGCGCAAACAACCCCAAACTGTGCAGTTTTCTGCATGTATATTCGCTATATACGGCCGTCAGTAGCTGCTGCTTAGCCTTTTCCTTATGTATTACGGAGTTATCACAGTGTTGAGTCCTCAGTGCTCTATATTCAGCTCGGCGACCCCGCTGGGGGCGATTCTGTTGGCGGAGGCATATCTATACGGTCGAGGACGACCGTAGCTTATTAATCGGTGAAACGAAAGCATCAGTGGCTCCTATACCAACGGCAACACAAACGCTGCATAAAACCTCGGCACTGAAACGGAAGCATCAATAACCTTCATACTGCTGGTGGTGTGAATGCCCCATAGAATGCTATACACTTAAGCTTAAGCGTTAATGATTCCCTATGGAAAGCCCCCTATTCAGGCTTATTACGGAAAAAGCCCACAAAGTTATCAAAATCGAGAAGAATTGATTCCAATGCCGGATTAGACCTCTGAACAATGATGGCAGCATAGTTAGAAATGCCTTCAGCTATAATTTCCGAAACCTTTACAACATAGTCGGCATGATGCTCATACTCCTTAAACCAGCGCAGAAAAAGACGGTCACGCATCGATTGCCTACTATCCCCAGTCTCACACTGGTATAATAGAATGTCAGGATTACTTGTAAAAAATTCTTCTATTATGGCAAACACCGTTTGTCTCACCTTTTCGTCGTTGGGCGAAGGCCTGTTGTTCTCATTCAGAATGGCAAATTCGTAAGCGCCATTCTCCCATATCGTCTGGTCGTCTATAAACACAATCCTGTACAGAACTCCATAATCAGTCTTGAAACTATAGTCTTGCTTTCCTGCTTCCCAAACCGAATACGGAGCCTTTATGTTGAGATGATTGAGGTTTAGCGGATTCATCGCTCACCGTTTCGGAGCTCTCTGAACTCCTTTTCGGTTCTTTCTATCCACTCTCTCTTGCGCTGCATCATTTTTTTCACGGCATTCACAGCATCATCCCGAGTCTTGTACTTCACGGCTGTGTAGTTCATAGAATCAAATTTGTATGCTGCAAAAATATATATTTTTTTCTTTCTCTGCAAGACATTAGCCAAAATAGTTTACCTTCATGCGCATCATCGATAGGTATCAACCCGCTAATGTGCATTATTGCTGGCAGTAGCATCAATGGCTCCTATACCAACGGCAACACAAACGCTGCATGAAATACCTTGCATTTAAGCGGTTGTTACATCATTTTATGGCTGGCACAAAGACAGGCCCTTGCTTTCGTTGGAGTTCGTTTGGATGTTTAGCGTATAATCATTTTGTTATAAATTCATCGGACTCGCGTTAACTCACATGGGCAGAAGAGTGGCACCTATGCCTTGATGGCTGTTGCAGTATACAAAAATCCCGCCCCTTCAGCTTGCAGAGAGGGCGGGATTTTCATAGAGCTATTCCCAAAGGCTGGGCTTGCTGGCGGCATCATCATCGTCGCCTTCCTTCCATCCGCCACCCGGAAGGGACCCTGGTACGTCAGAACTGTGGTCTGTTTTCTCCCAGTCCTCCTGCGAGTTTTCGTCATGAACGTTTCCACCTGGGTATACCGACCCATCCAGTAGCGCTTCGCCGCCCTTCATGGGCATTGTCGTTATATTAGGTTTCTTATATATCTTTCTCATTATGTTCCTGTTTCAGTTCCACATGTTCTTATTTCACAACAACCTTCTTGCCGCCTGAGATGTAGACGCCATGCTGCAAACCTCCTATGCTGCCCTTGCGGTTAACCAAACGGCCACTCACGTCGTATACATTGCCATTGTTAGGCAGCAGCTGGTTGTTCTCGTCGTTACGCTCATCCACGCTGATAGTCTTGATACCAGTAGCCGTTCCGTCGTCAAAAATCTTGGCTTCGGCAGCTGGCACGGTGCTGTTGTTTTCATCATACTCCAGATAAGCACGGAAGCCCTTCATCGGCCTCTTTGCAGCCTCTACTTTGCGTATTTCGTTGTTCGTAGTCATGTAGTAAGAGTACTGCGGAATGTCCGTCGGATCGTAGAAACCAACAAACTTATAGTTGAACGGAGCCGCATTAGGACTCTCCTGCGACATGGTAATTGGCCAAACGCCTTCCAGCGACACGTGCTTGAATGTTGTTGTCGTTGCTCCATCTTCGTCTTCCACCTTCTTTGATGGCATCACGAAGTAAGGACGGCCGGCCTCAATGTAGTGGTACACGTGCTGGGTGTAGTGGGCAGTCTTGTTCGGGCGTATGTAGTCGAAGGTTATTATCTTGGCATCGTCGCCGAATATCTGCTTAAACTGGGTCTGGTTGACGCTGAAAGGCAAGCACAGCGGAGCCCATCTGCCCTGAGTAAAGGTGCGGTTCAGCCTTACGTTCACGTTGCTATAAGCCGAGGCATCGGCCGATTCGCTCTTAATCTGGTTCAAGAATACTACGTTAACTTTGTTGTTCTGGTCCAGCTCGTAGGTCTTGTCGGTGTGTCCTGGCACTGGCGCGTCCTTGCTGTAGGTAGAGCTGAAGCCCTCGGGAACGAACGAGAAGCCCGCAAAGGCAAGCTGAGCGTCGCGCTGAGCCACAAAGTATGTCTTGCCGGCCTTAACATTGAAGGTGTAGCGGGTATAGCCATCGGAGATTACTCCCAAGCCACCGTCGCTGAAGCGCATCGCCTTGCTGCGGTCGCCACAGTTCTTCTGAGTCCAGTTGCTGAAGAGTGTTTGCCTGTCTGCCTCGGTTCCGTTGCCGGCTTTCATGAATTCGGTATCCCAGTCCCAGTTGCTTCCGTCGTTGACATCGACGCTCTTGGGCGCGTTGCCGTTAGTCTCGGTGCCGAAGAGTGAGGCCTGAATCTTGCTTGTAGTGTAGAGGCCGCCGTCTTTGTCGCCGTTGTTCTCGCCCCAAAGGTTATCAGTCAGAGCAACGTTGGCACCCGTTTCGTCGGTAATGTACACGTTGTTCCACTGCAGAGTCTTGTTGGTGGCCCAGCCTTGCAGGGCAGAATTCCACCGGCATATACCGTTTTGCATCAAGTAGACTATAACTGTGCCGTTCTCCTCGGGCTCGAAGCGCACGAACGAACCACGACAAGGCACGTTGAAAGCATCAAGGCTATACTTCTTGAATCGCTCGTTCTGGCCCATGCCCCAGCCACGCTCGTCGCGCGGTATGTTGGTTGCGCCCGTAACAAACTTGAATCCGTCTATTCCCTTATCCTCGGTAGCGGCAGTGGCCATGGTCCAGTCGTCGGCCATGTTGGTCTCCTGCTTGTCCTCTTTCATGTATGGACTGTTGGCTCCACCTTCCCATCCGCCGTAATACATGCGTATGTTTGTCGGTATGTTGGTGGTGGTAACTTCCTGTCCGTTGCCTGCATAGCGGCCGTCGGTAACCCAATAAGACGGAATGGCGGTTACCTTCAGACTGTATGAAGGCTGCTTAAAGATATCACCGCTGCTTACGTTTCCGTCGGTATAGAGAGAATTAACCTTGGCCGAAATCTTTGTGTCGATGTCCTTCTCTATCTTCTCCGGCAGCACTGGCACATCCAAATCCTTCCACTGGGTTATGCCTTCGGCAGGCGTGGCGCTTAGCTCTACGTTGCTGTTAGCTTCGCTAAGCAGGTGGGGAAGGGTGCTGGTGTTGTTGCCAATTATGCTTAGTTCCGCAACCTTCTCGTTGCTTCCGTCGGCGAGGAATGCCGGTTCGTAGGCCATTCCGTGCAGCTTCATGGCTGCGCCTGCGGCATAGAGGTAGTAGGTTTGGCCTGCTCTGAGCGCGGTGCTGAAGCTCTTAGTGCTGTAGCTGTCGTCGCCGCTGATGGTTTCTATCTGCTTGCCTGTGGCGTCGGTCAGTATGTAGCTCTTGCCACTTTCCCAGTTGGCATCGGCACTCACGAATCCGTTGGTGTAGGGTTGCAGCACGAAGAATGTGCCCGATGTGGGCAATCCGTTCTCGTCAGTGGCTACATTGGCGCCACTGATATACTGCTTATAGCCGGCCTTTACACCATCAGTGTTGCCCTCACCCTCAGTTTGAGTGCTCACTGGGCTGGCTTGCAAGTCGCTTTCGCCTTTCTTTCCGAAGGTGATGTTGAGGCCCGGCACGTTATTGCTCAGCTGATAGCCGGCAGAGAGACCTCCTGCGCCGGTGAAGTGGAGCTTGCCCATCAATGCGTCAGCAGGATCGTCAGCCTTTATTATCTCCCAAGAGCACATCGGGTTGGGCTTCTCTTTCACTTCCACTGTGTAGGTTCCTTCGCAGTCGGTGTAATATTCGCTTGCGTCAAGCTTGCCGTATGCATTTACTGTAACAGTTACATTGCCCACTTTTCCGCCTATCTGCAGTTCGTTGTCAGTAGATTTTGTAGTGTTGCCTTCGGTAGGATTCACCCACGCAGTGCCGGTTCCGCCATCAGCAAGAGAGAATTCAAGGTCGTAATGGGAGGTTATGTCCTCTCCTGTTACGCTGTTCACCACCTTTACCGCTGGCTTCTGTATGTTCTCATTCACGTATGTTACGTAGGCACTTGGATCAATGACCAACTTTCCTCTTATAGGGTCCTTAACTTTGTATGTAAAAGTTGCTTCGCTTGGCAAGTAAATATAAGTATTCCATGGTTTGACTTCATATTTGAGCTTGTATTCACCCGGTTCTGTGAATTCCATTTTGAAAGCATCATTTCCAAAACCATTTTGTGACATATATTGATGGAACGTGATGTTTAAGCTTTCTCCTGTGGCTTCATCTTTATATTCTTTATATTCTCGCGTGTAATCGTCTTGTTTTTGCTCGTCGTTTCCTTTAAATATTAACTTTCCGTCTAAATCTTTGTTTATATCAAGGTAATACCAATATTGACTACTCCCCGTGGCACCAGTATCATTTACTCCATACATAGTGGTGATTTCTCCAGATAAGAGGTTCTTAAAAGAAACATCCAATTTGAAGCGATTGTTTGGACTCATTACAAAATTATATGGCAAAAGAACAGTAGATGGGTCAGGTGAAATGCTGATGGTTAGCGTTCTTGGAAGAATAATAAGGCTATAAGAGTCTGAAGCCGTTTCAAAAAAATCTTCATATCCATATTTAGGAATAGTGGTATACTTAATTCTTGCCACATTAGGTGATTGAGTTGAATAACTTTCAAGCTTTTGAGAACTAACAATACGAGTTTGCAGCCACACTCTACTTGCTGTCATATTATATTCATTACCAGAAGGATAACCCATGTTTTGAATCTTAGAAGTTGCGGTGTCATTTGTTACTTCATATGATCCATGTCCAACCAGACTAAACATGCCAGATACGTCATTACCATAATCATCAGTGATTTTAACACTTAAAGGATGGAATTCTTGACCAGAATAAACAAACTGGTCGAATTTTTCTTTCTTTGTTATAACATTGCCGTCTTTATCGAACTGTAATTTGTGAATGTCATTACCTTCATCTTTTGGCCAATCCGGCACGTCGAAGGTACCGCCCTTTTGTGCGTAGCTGTCATTTTTAGAGTCATTAGGAACCTTTTTGTTGTCATATTTATGGTTGTAGTAGAACTCAATGTGGACAGGAATCTTGCTGGATGGTTCCTGAACGGTAACATTCACTTCCTTAGTAAGAGTGTTATATCCTTCAATCTTTGGAGTTAGGGTGTATGTAACTTTGCCGGTACCGGCTTTTGTGGTTTTTATGATATTGTTGTTGAGGGTAAAAGCATCGGTAGAGCCGTCAATAGCTGAAGTTATTTCCCAATTAGAAGCATCTAAACTCTTCTTTATTGTGTTTATATATTCATCAAAATCCTTGCTTACAACATTGTATAACTTTGAATTGTCAACAATGTTTTGAAATTTGGAATTGTCTTGCTTGAAACTGTATAATGGTGTTGAACTCTCTTGGTTATAAGTTTGAGTCCAACCGTATTGATTTTTAATTTGCTTAAAGGTCAATGTTACATTATATTCCCCGTCAGTATACTTCTCT
>CAZUWO010000042.1:0-8791 GCA_964623995.1 uncultured Prevotella sp.
GGTCTTTACGTTTGTAGTCTTTTGTGCTAGTTGGTTGTCTTATTAAGGCTTGATTTCTAACTGTCGCCATTTCCTTCCTAAGAAACCCTTAATAATATAATGTAGAAATACTCTTTATTTCTGACTTTTGGCAGCACCTTAATTTCACTATTATATTAGGATTATGGCTTTTCCATTTAATTTTTGCATATTGATATAACGTATTTGTCTCTTTTTTACTATTTTTGCAGAAAATAAAAATATAATGGATATAGCTCTTTCTGAATTCAATCGCTTTTTTATTGATTATCAGGAGAGATTGGTACATTTCGTTTCAGCCTACATACGTAACCAAGCTGTGGCTGAAGACTGTGTCATTGAAGCCTTAACGAGTCTATGGTTGAAGCGTGACAGTCTCCCTGATGAACTGAATATGCTTTCATGGGTGCTTACGGTTGTCCGTAATAAGTGTATAGACTATTTGCGCAAGGAGCAGAAACACTTGCATCCTGACAATGATGACAAGAGTTGGGCTAACCAAGAACGTATTGCAGCACTAGAAGATTTTGATCCTAAAGAAATATTCAGTGCAGAGATAAGGCAAATCATTGATAATACGTTAGACTCGCTTCCCGAGCAGACAAGACGGATTTTTGTACTTTCTGCCTATGAAAATAAACGTCATTCCGACATAGCCGCGGCCACAAACCTCACCGTCGCCGGTGTGGAATATCATATTTATAAAGCCAAAGCAGCCCTTCGGGTGGCTCTTCGCGATTATTTGCCAAGCATAATCCTGTTTGTTTATTTTTGTTAAAAGAACATTCTCTCACTAAGAGTTTATCTTTCTTATTCGTTTACCTATTGTTATGAGCCCAAATAATATGGACAAAAATCTTTTGTACCGATATTTTGCCGGCAAGGTTAGTCCGGAAGAACTCCATGAGATAAGGTTATGGAGTGAGCAGTCGGAGGCTAATCGCGACACGTTGCGTCGCGAACGCAAGCTGTTTAATGCAATACTGCTTGCCGGTTCGCCCCAGCATGCGACTGCGGCTAATGATATCGACATACAATCGGAAGCCAAAGACACCAGAACGCATCGACTCAAGCTTACTCACATTCTGTTCAAGGTCGCTGCCTGTGTAGCTTTGGTGGCCGGCTTGGGCGCGGCTTATTTGTGGTTCAGCGGCATCGCTTCTCCAAATCAGTTGGCCTATCAGACAGTGAAAGTGCCTTCGGGGCAGCGGGTTGAGTTGATTCTGCCCGACAGCACACATGTTTGGGTGAATGCAAACACCACGGTGCGCTATCCGTTGGAGTTCGCCGAAGAAAGCAGGGATGTTGAGTTGGATGGAGAAGCCTATTTTGAAGTGAAGCACAACAATAAGTGTCCGTTTGTCGTTCACACATCAAAGATGGACATAGAAGACCTTGGAACCAAGTTTAATGTTGACGCATATTCCGGCAACAACTATCAGGAGGCATCATTGATAGAGGGAAAGGTGAGTGTGAAAATGGCGGGAAGCAAAGGCCACACCTACGTTTTGGAACCAGGGAAGATGTTTACTGTGGCTGGCGGCAAGGAGCGGATAGAGGACATTAGCGACACTGACAAGTACAGATGGACTGAAGGCCTGTACTGCTTCAGCGCTAAGACGATGGCCGAAATAATGCGAGACTTTGAGAAGTTCTACGGGGTTCACATAGTAGTTGACAATGAGCAGATAAGAAAAATAACGCTTTCTGGCAAGTTTAGAATAGCCGAAGGGCTCGATTATGCCTTGTCAGTGCTTCAGACCGAGGCCCCGTTCAAGTATCATAGAAGTGCCGACAGCTCCACAATCTTCATAAAATAAAACCTCAAAATTATAGCCTATGACTCCATAAAAATAATCTATTAAACAAAGAAACTGGCAGATGCACCACCACCTGCCAGTATAAAAGTTCAAGCAATCTTACAAATTCAAACAATCACCTAAACTTTTACAAAAGTATGAAAAGTATTCATCATTTGCAATTCTTTTTAGCTTTATTAATGACTATTCTCTTTTTGGCAATGCCACAAAGCGGCTTTGCTCAAAACGAGAAGGTAACAATAAAGCGTAACAATGCAACAATCAAACAGGTGCTCAACGATATTGAGGCACAAACCAATTACCTCTTTATCTATGGGCAGGACGTCAAC
This sequence comes from uncultured Prevotella sp., assembly GCA_964623995.1. Classification (GTDB taxonomy): domain Bacteria; phylum Bacteroidota; class Bacteroidia; order Bacteroidales; family Bacteroidaceae; genus Prevotella. The sequence goes on from CAZUWO010000042.1 coordinate 2,168, forward strand.
GTGGGCCAAAAGGTCAGCGTCAGCGTTAAGAAGCAAGTAGTGAGCAAGGTGCTCAGCACTGTTTTCAGAGGCAAGGGCATAGGATATGCGCTGCAAGGCAACCATATTGTGCTCTCGCATTCCAACTCGGCCAAAAGCGACAAGCGCGCTTCCGGCAATTCGGCAGGGCAGTCCAAGCAGCCGGCAATGAAGAAGCGGGTGCAGGGACGCGTGGTTGACGAGAAAGGAGAACCCATGATCGGCGTTACTGTGGCGGCCAATGGGAATGCCGTAGCCGTAACCGACGTTGACGGAAACTTCACGGTGGCGTCGGTGGATCCTTCTGATGAGCTGTCGTTTAGCTATGTAGGCTATCTTGACAAGCAAGTCCACGTGGGCTCAGGCTCTCAGTTTAACGTTACGATGAGTGAGGACAGGGCCCAACTCGACGAGGTTGTCGTGGTGGGTTATGGCACGATGAAGAAGCGCGACCTTACAGGCGCAGTGGGCTCTGTGCGTGCCGAGGACATTGCCGATGTGGCTGCTGCCAATGCCATGCAAGCCATGCAGGCCAAGATTCCTGGTGTAGACTTGATGCAGTCTGATGGTCAAGCTGGAGGCGATATAAGTATTAAGTTGCGTGGCAACCGTTCAATTTTGGGAAGTAATGACCCGCTTGTCATCGTAGACGGCGTGGAATATGGCTCCACTATAGACATCAATCCCAGTGATATAGAGAATATTGATGTGCTCAAGGATGCCGCTTCAACCGCTATATACGGAACACGCGGCGCCAACGGCGTGATCATCATCACCACGAAACGGGGCAAGGCAGGCAAGACCCGCGTTAGTCTGAGCTTCTATAATCGCTGGAACTCGCCCACCAATGCGGCAACATCCATGTATGGCGACCGTGAGGTGCAGCGCTTGATGGACAAGACCGCCTATAAGAACAATTTTGCAACGTATCAGAAGACCGGCACATGGGGAACAGAAACTGCTTCGCCTGAGGATGTGCTTACTGAGACGCTTGCTGACGGAACCTCTGTACTTGACATATATAAAGACAAGTCATACACAGATTGGGGCGACCTGTTGCTGCGCAATAGCACCACACAAGATTATGAAATTGGCGTAAGCGGCGGCAATGAGAAGACAAACTTCAACATAAGCTTAGGCATGATGAACGACCGCGGCCTGATGAAGGACGACAAGTTTAACCGTTATAGTGGCTTGGCAAATGTGGACCATCGCATCAACAATATATTTAAGGTGGGCACTTCGCTGCAGTTCTTCTACAAAAGTAACGACAAGCGCAACGACGGTGTTTATGGTGGAGCACTTAGAATGACATCAATAACTCACCCTTACCTTACAGACGGCACAATAAACCAAACGCCTAACCCGTGGTATCCCGCCCATTGTTCACCCTTGCTCGATGACGTGCCCGGAGCTTATCAGCGTAACATAGAGACGACACGATTCTTCGGCAACGTGTATGCAGAGGCAGAGCCTATCAAGGGCTTGCTCTATCGCACCCAATTTGGACTTAACCGCACTAACAGTCGTGATGGACTGTATCAAGATTATGAAAGCCAAGGACGTTTTCAGACACCTTCCACCAACTACATCAGTTCTACAACACAGACGGTAACACGCTACACATGGGACAACACGCTAAACTACAGCACCAACTTCGGGCATGAAGAACATAGCTTCACGGCCTTGTTAGGACATGAAATGTGGCAGGACGTGGCAGAACAAACTCATGTCTACGGCGACGCTGGCACCACCCACTACTATAAAAGCGCCTTCTACGACCTGAGCAAGATAGGCTCTCCAACTGTGGAAAACAAGTATGTGAAGCAGAGTATGGTGTCTTTCTTTGGCCGCGTGAACTATAGTTATCTTGGCAAATATCTGTTCCAAGCCTCCGTGCGTACTGATGGCTCGTCAACACTTGCCGATGGGCATAAGTGGGGATGGTTCCCTTCAGCTTCTGTAGGATGGCGCATGTCAGAGGAAAAGTTTATGGATGGTGCACGCAAATGGCTCAGCAATCTGAAGCTTCGTGCCTCTTGGGGCCTTTCTGGTAATGCCGCTGTAGCTCCATATTCCACACTTGGCGCGCTCTCCAACTATAACCTTTATTACTATCTTGGTGGAAGCGACATCGTGTCGCGTATCCCTTCGTCGATGGCCAACAAGAATCTCACATGGGAAAAGACATCTTCTTTCGATGTAGGACTTGACTATGGATTCCTTGATGGACGTGTAAACGGAACCCTCGACCTGTATTGGAACCATACATACGACCTGCTTTTCTACAAGACGGCTCCAGCATCGTCGGTGTTTCCAAGCGTGATCGATAACATCGGAAAAACCAAAGGCTTCGGTGTCGAGGTGGGTTTGAACGCCGACATCATACGTATCAACGACTTTAAATGGAATGCTGCACTTTCTTATTCACATATTACCGACGAGATAACTGAACTCACTGAGGGTATAGATATGTATCTTACAGGCACAACAGCCAGGGCTATCGGCCAGCGTGTAAACACATTCTATGACTACAAGGCTGTAGGAACGTGGGGAATAGGAGAATTTCAGGAAGAACTGAAACGTTATGAGGCAGAGGGAATAACCCCCAGTTTCGCTGCCCATTATGGCGATCCGGGAACAATCAAAATTGCAGATTTGAATAATGACGGACGAATTGACGCCAATAACGACAAGAAGTTCTACAACCAGGATCCCGACCACATCTTCGGCTTTAACAACACTTTCACTTACAAGAACTTGTCTCTCAGTGTTCAGATGATGGCCAGATTGGGTGGCTATATCTCATACGATATGAACAAGTATCTCAGCTATGACTCGGCCAACTGGGGCTCTATAGACTACTGGACACCAGATAACCAGAATGCGAAATTTCCAACCCCGGGCCTTGGCTCTGACCAGCAGTGGACATATAATGTGTATTCTTCTGCACTCCTTTATGAGAAGGCCGACTTCTTTAAAATAAAGGACATTACCTTGGCTTATTCTCTTCCGCAGGAATGGATAAGACATGCCGGCTTGGTTTCGGCTCGTGTTTACCTTTCAATGAAAAACTATTTCACCTTCAGTCATATAGATGACTATGATCCAGAGCGCGGTGGAAGTATCTCCTTCCCGCTGCAAAAGCAAGTCATACTGGGTGTGAACGTTGATTTCTAACTTTCCTTTAAACATAAAAATATGAAAAACAAAATATTAATGGCTATATCGCTGGCTGCGCTCGCACTGGGCATGGCATCGTGTTCCGACTATCTTGACGAGGACAACAAAACCGGACAGACTGCTGACCTGACGTATAGCACCAAGTCGGGAATAGATGGTCTGATAGGTAGCTGCTACAATTTCGCCCGCGGATGGTATGGCAAGGAGGCTGGCTTAGGACTCTCAGAGATGGGAACCGACCTCTTTTATTATGGCTATGGCTGCAAGCAAAAGTCGCTTTGCCAGTATAACCTTACGCCAGAAGCAATGGACATGGACCAAAACGATAACGCTTGCCTTGACCATTATTGGGAATTGTTCTATGCGGCAGTCGACGTTTGCAACACAGCGTTGGAGCAAGTGGAGGCCAATACCCAAATAGACAGCAAGACTAAAATGCAGTATCTGGGCGAGGCTCATTTCATGCGAGCCTTTTATTACTTCCACTTGGTGAACATTTGGGGTGATATTCCCTACAATGATGCACCCATTACGTCGCAGAACCTGCAACCTGTGAAAACGCCACAAAACGAGGTATATGGCAAGATTCTGACTGATTTAGACGAGAGCATCAAAGACTTTGACGCCGCAGATTACCGCACTAAGGCGGATGGACGGGCCAACTATTGGGCCGCAAGGGCTTTCAAGGCACGTGTGCTTCTTTATGCAGCCAGCTGGATAGGTGGACAACTTGGGCAGCAAGTTGGCGATAACACGACCTACTCAAGCATGAGCAAAGAGGCTCTGTACACAGAGGCCATGAACGAAGCTGATGCCGTGATAGGCTCAAATTATGCTTCATTCTATACTAACTATAATGATATGTGGTCTATGAACAATGAGGGTTACGACAAAAACAGTGAAGCACTCTTTGGTATAACCTATTCTCAGGATTTGAAAACACCTGTGAATTGCATCCCATACCGCTATCGCACCGATGACGAGGGCAACCCAATGCAATACTGTCCGCTTATTACGCGCACACGTTACACACGTGGTGGTTCGGCCATGTTACTCATGTTTGTGTCAAGCTGGAATAATGGAGCTACCGATGTTGGCACCAATGGCACCAATACGCGCACCGCTTTTATTCGCTGCACGGGTGAGTCAACTTCATATCTACCAAGTGCCACAACAGGAAAGAGAGTTTATGTGGCCGACAAATACTCACCTTACGGACGCGGATTTAACCGATTCCTGCCTTCACTGCATCTTTGGCAACTGCTTGAGGAGCACAAAAGCACCGACCAAAGGTGCGAGGCCACGCTGCTCGACCACTATGACGTGGCCAGTCCGGACCTTTATGGTAACGTGAAGAGCACTTATCCTGACATGCAGCAGGATACGCTCATTTATTATTCACCACTTGATGGTGACTCTCCAGAGGGCCAGCGTGCACAGCAATGGGCCAAGAACAAGTATCGTATACAATTTGCTTCTGGTGGCGACATACCAGTCTACACTTCATCAGATCCTGCAACAGCCAAGCCAACAGAAACTGCAAAGCCGGTTTCTGATGTGTATGGCGACAAACGATACAATACTTATAAGATTGGCGGATGGATGTCTTTCCCTGGCATTAAGAAGTTCCTTGATAACGTATATAACCCAGATTATCCTTCGCATGACGTATCAAGCCGCGACGCTATAGTGATGCGTCTGCCCGAATTATACCTTATCAAAGCTGAGTGCCAGGTGGCTTTAGGACAAGGAGCAGCAGCCATGGCTACTATAAATCAGCTGCGAAGTGTGCGTGCAAAGGCCGGAACGGACAATACTTTGAAAGGTAATGCCACTATAGACACTGTGCTTGACGAGCGTGCAATAGAACTTTGTGGTGAACAAATGAGGTGGTTTGACCTGAAACGTACTGGAAAGCTCTATGAATATGTGGCAAAATACAATGCCCAGGCATCGCCACAGCTCAATGCAGACGCTTCGCATCACTTCTTGTACAGACCAATTCCTCAGGACCAGATGGACGCAATTACCAATCCAGATGTTTTCAAGCAGAATTCTGGATATTAGTAATAATTAGGGTGTATTTATAGGTGTCCGTTCCACATGTAATGGTGGAACGGACCTCTTTTCTTTCAATAAATACGCTCAAACATATTTTTAAAGCATTTAAGGAAAAACAGTTTATCTGCCAAAAAGATATTTTTCTGTCATCTCTGAAATGTGGTTTACAGACGAAAAAGCAACTAACAAAGCTTTACACTTACCGCAATAAGTATAAAATGGGTGCAAGAATGGCTGAAAGAAAATGATTTTCACGACATAAAACAGTATCTTTGTGGCACAAGTTAAAAGCATTCGCTATGCACAATAGTAAGACATTAACTCTATCATGTGGACTTTTGAGTACGCTCACAGCTATGCCTGTTGCGGCACAACATGTTCAAAAGAGCCAGCAAAAGCAACCTAACATTATTTTCATACTTGCAGACGACCTTGGCATTGGCGACATACGGCCATACGGGCAACGCATAATACGTACGCCAAACCTTGAGCGTATGGCGCAAGAAGGTATGCAGATGACGCAGGCTTACGCCGGAACGGCCGTCTCGGCTCCATCGCGCGCGTCGCTCTTGACAGGTTTCCATACTGGCCATACTTTTATTCGGGGCAACATAAGGCATGACCCTGAAGGACAGGTGGCCATGCCCGCGGGCACTTATACAGTGGCTGAGATGTTGCATCGGGCCGGCTACAGCACAGGATGTTTCGGAAAATGGGGACTCGGCTATCCTGGGTCAACTTCCGACCCCACACGGGTTGGCTTCGATGAGTTCTTTGGCTATAACTGCCAAACACGTGCTCACGACTATTATCCCGACCATCTTTGGCACAATCTTGACCGTGTGGAACTGCCCGGAAACTACAATCAGCAAGAAGACGTGTACTCAGCCGACACAATTCACGCTTGTGCCTTGAGGTTCATCAAGGCTCATGCCGGCAAGCCTTTCTTCGCCTTCCTGTCTTACACACTGCCCCATGCCGAGCTGAGATTGCCCGAAGACAGCGTGTTTCAATACTATACGAGGGTGATTCCCGATAGTTGCGAAAGGCCGTTCCGTCCGAAGAATCCTAATAACTTGGGAGCTTATGGTCCACAAAACAGACCGTTGGCTGCCTTTGCGGCCATGGTTGAGCGCCTTGACAAGTATGTTGGCGATGTGATGAAAGTACTGCGCGAGACGGGAGAGGACAAGAACACCATCGTGATATTCACTTCCGACAATGGCCCTCACCGTGAAGGCGGGGCAAATCCCGACTTTTTCGACAGCTACGCGCAGTATCGTGGCGTCAAGAGAGACCTGTATGAAGGAGGCATTCGCATGCCTATGCTCATCCGTTGGCCAGGACATGTGCCGGCGGGAA